>DIYE01000040.1 GCA_002428885.1 Alphaproteobacteria bacterium UBA6062 | reverse complement strand
GGCTCTGGCTCTGGCTCTGGCTCCTGGACTTCGGCTACCTCAATGGGTTCCGGTTCAACAATTTCTTCTTCAATAACCTCTTCCGTAACGATCTCTTCGGGAACAGGTGCGTCCTGTGCAGGGTCTTCGATAATGTCTTCAACAGGTGTTTCGGTTTCCACTAGATTATCTGCGACCGAGGCTTCTTCAGGGTTTCCCGCCATGGCGCCACCGGTGCCCAGACCAACCGTGATGCCCATTTCACCGGATGTATTGCCGTCTCCTTCCGGGATATCGGATTTCCAGGAAATGAACAGAGCTGCATGCAGAGCAATGGCAATCACGAAAGCCGCACTGTTTCGCATAATCCGGCCCATCAACGTTCCTCCCGTGTCAGGAGGCGTAGCTTTTTGTGGCCGGATTTGCGAACCATTTGGAGGATGGCAACAGCGGTCGGTCCGGAAACGCTGCCGTCCGCCCGTACGGTTATTTCGGACTCTTCTTCAGCCACAGTGTCGAGATAGCTTTTCAGTGTTTCCATATCGATCTGGCTGGTGCCGAGATAAATGCCACCATCCGGAGCAAGGGTAATGGTGGAGCGGTCTTCCGGGATATCGCCCGTTTGCCGTGACGAAGGTACCGTCACATCAATTTCTTCACTGGGGATGATGCGCCCTGTGATCATAAAGAAGATCAGCATCAGGAAAACGATATTGATCAATGGAAGCGTATTTTCGCCTTCGGGGAGATCATCGTCTCTCTGGCTGGGGGATTTCATGATTTCCCCCCTGCCAGAAGAACATTACGCACGCCGCTTGCCGACAGATCGTCGATGGCCGACAGCAAATCCTGAAGACTGGTCTCTTCCGTTGGTTTCAGATACAGCGTGACAGGTTTGTCCGTTTGAATGAGCGAAATATTCTCGGCGCTTTCAATGGTCTTTCGAACATCACGGCAGGGAACGGCATTCTTTGCAAAACGGCATTGTCCGTTACCAACCACTTCAATTGAAAAGCTCTTCTGTTTCACGGCCGATATTTTGCCTTTCCCGGATGTGACAGACAAATCAATCAGTCTGAGGCCGTCAAAGTTCGTCACCAGCATGAAGAAAATCAGCAGGATAAAAACGACGTCGATCAATGGCGTGAGGCCAATGGACACAGAAGATGTCTGTTGCCGGGGAGTTCGCATCGGACTTACAGAGTTTCAGAAGCGAGCGACGGTGTTGGTGCCGGAACTGTTTCCGTCCGGCCTGACGGGGCCAGGACTGCATTGTCGCCTTTAAGGCGGAAGAAAATCCAATTCACCCTGTCTGTAACAAGTTCCAGTACAGCGCCGGCGCGACCCTGCAGATAGCTGTGAAACAGGGTGGCCGGAATGGCAACAACAAGGCCCAGGGCTGTTGTCAGCAGGGCTTCCCAGATTCCGCCCGACAGAAGGGAGGCGTCAACGGCTGCCCCGGCGCTTTCCATTGCCTGAAAAGCGCCAATCATACCCAGAACGGTCCCGAGCAAGCCGAGCAGCGGGCTGAGTGTCGCAATCAGGCCGAGAAGCTTAAGGCCGCCTGTAAGATCTGAATAAAGGGCACTTCCCTGTCGTTCCACTTCCCGGTCAACAAGATCAAGATCTTCTTTGCTGTCGGCCTGATGAGCACCGACAAGGGCTGCGATAAGGATCGGGGCTCCCGGATGTCTGCACCGGTCCAGCAGGGAGTGAGCTTGATCATACAGGCCCTTGTCAATAAGCTGACAGGCCGCATTCAGACGGGAGGTCGAAAATGAGCCATTGAGAAGCAGTTGCAACAATTTTGCAAACGTAATCGTCAGCATCAGGATTGACATGCCCGCCAGGCAATATCCGACAAGACCTGTTTTCTCAAGTATTTCCAAAGCAGTGGCCACGACGTCCCCCATCACAGATACCATTTTCAGTCAGACAGTTGTCTATCAGACTGTTTCCGGCCGCGCGAGTCCCTTTTTTGTCGCACCTTTAACAAAATAGCATCCCTGGATGACGCCGATAAAGGAAAGAACGGTTGCAAGCGTGAAGAGAAAACCATAACCGAACTGATCTGCAATGAAGCCGCTGACCATACCGCCACACATATAAACGAACAGATTGGCACAAGAGAGAATAGTGAAATCAGTCCCCGCCTGATTCCTGTCACAGACAAGCATGCACAGATTGAACAGTCCGACGATTTCCATATAGCGCACAAAGGTATTGAGAACCGACAGGGTTACGAGAATGATAGGAGATGATATATCCAGAGACGCGGCCGCGATATAGCCTGTAAAAATGACCGTTCTGGCCAGGGCGAGAACCAACAGGAAGGCACTGGCACCCATGCGTTTGACCAAGAGCACCCCGAGAGCTGAGCCGGCAAGCCCTACTGCTGCGGCGGAGCCGCCTGACAGCAGACCGATGGCAGAAACAGATAATCCCTGATCTACAAAAAAAGTCTGCTCCATAGCCTTGATGAAGCCTTCACTCAGACGATAGGCCAGGACAAAATAGAGAACGAAACGGGCTTCAGGGCGTTTCAGGAAGGCGAGGATCGATGCTTTATCCGGTTTTGCACTGGATGAGGACAGGCTGCCGACATTGGAACCGTCACGGATCAGGAGAACCGGCACCAGAAAGAGAAAACCTGCTAAAGCGGCTATGAGGATGGAGGCGGTCCATCCCATTATATCATAGAGCAGGAGGGTAACGGTTCCCCCGATAATCACACCAACAGCCACACTTCCGCCCTGGATACCATTTCCGAGAGGACGTTCTTTTTCTTCCAGAAGTTCGACGGCATAACCGTCCGTCGCAATATCCTGAGTTGCCGCGAGAAAGGAAATCCCGCAGGCAATAACAAAAATTGTGAACAGGTCCTGGTGCGGATCCAGAAAGGCCATAACAACAATCGCGCCGCAGATAATCAGTTGTGTTGGCACGATCCAGCCTTTGCGTCGCCCCAGAAAGGGTAAGGACCAGCGATCCACATAAGGGGCCCACAGGAATTTCAGGACCCAGGGCAGGAAGAGCAAACTGAGGGAGCCAATGGTTGCCAGGCTAACGCCTTGATCCCTCAGGATGACAGGGATGGCTGCGCCGAACAGGTAAATGGGAATGGCCTGCATGACATAGAGGCCGGTGAGCAGGGCTATCACCCTGAAACGACGGTGCGAAAGACCGGGAAGAGCTGTCATGTGCCCTACATTTCCTTATTTTGCTGCTGCAGTAGTGTCCGGGCAAGCGCCAGGCCTTCTTCATAGGTCGAGGCTGCTTTTAACGGAAAGGGGAGCGCCTTGGCCAGATTACTGCCCTCATAGTGATCTTCCGTGAAGCCCGGCTGTACTCGCACATGACCCAGGCACCAGGTCGCCATATGACCCCGGTTCTGTTTGAACCAGGCATTCATGCGCTTTTTATTGTCCGGGGAAAGCGGACTGTTGCCTTCTGACGTCATTAAGGCGGCATAGGGAGCAGAGAGTCCGGATAATCTATCCAGCAGTGACAGAAAGGTTTCCTGTTCCTGTTCGGACAGATTTCCGGAAAAGTGAAGAACATAAAGACCCGGTTCAGGGTTAGACCAATCAAACATAATACCTTTCGGCAGCGTCAAGGCTACCGGTCCCGTGAAGGTTGATGGAGAGGCGATGCTTCAAAAAGTTTTCCTGTAGCTTAGAGCAAAGCGCCGGCCGTATTCGGTAATCGGGAAGCCTCGAACTGCCGTGGCCGTCGGGTTGTCGACGCCACTGTCGAAGACATTGAGCATGCCGGCTGCAAGCTCGCCGCCAAAGAGTGGATAGCGAGCGGAGATATCCATTGTAAAAGAAGGATCGATATCGAAATCACCCAGGGTTGCGCCGGCATTGCCCCTCCGGCCTCGTTCAAAATTACCGGTAAGGCGGAGGTTAAGGTCAGACAACACATTCATATCCGTATAAACGGAGAGTTTCAGTTCAGACGGTATACGGTTGGCAGGCAGGTCGGCATCCAGTGTTCCATCTCCATCGGAATCGTATTCTCCTTTGATAAAGGAGGCGACCCCGCCGACGGCGATCCAGTCGTTTACGTCATATTCGCCGGAAAACT
>DIYE01000321.1 GCA_002428885.1 Alphaproteobacteria bacterium UBA6062 | reverse complement strand
GCCTGGCAGAATTGGCGGGCGTCCGTCACCTTGCCGGAAAAAGGCTATTATGAAATCTGGGCGAAAGCCGTGGATGATGCGGGTGATGCGCAGCCTCATGCGATCAACTGGAATCCGAAAGGATACCTGAATAACACCATGCATCGGGTTGCTGTTCGTTATTCATAAGAAATGAGTGTGCGGGCGGGGCTGCGGAAAGCTCCGCCCTTTTATCTGGAGTATCTGACGTGAATTTGAAGTCTGTTGCTATGGCAGCGGTCATGACACTTGCTGTCTTTCCCGCGACTGCTGCCGATGAAGATGATGAGCCTGAATTCGGGGTTCTTGTCGAAAAACCGGGAGTAGAAGAAACATACGCTTATTGTGCGGCATGTCATTCGGAACGGATTATTGCCCAGCAGGGATTGACCAGAAAAGACTGGATTGAGCTGATTGAATGGATGATCGAAGAGCAGGAAATGGAGGAAATTGAAGAACCGGATTATACTCTTATCCTCGATTACCTTTCAAAGCACTATAATACAGACCGGCCGAACTTCCCAAAATAAGGCCTGTCAGGCACAGGGGCGGGCGTTTTCGTAACTCTCCTGCATAGCGATCCTCAGATCCGTCTTCTCCGGATTGGCGTCTCGCCCCGTATTTTCCATGACATAAGAAGCGATGGATTTGAAACGCATTATATCCATACCCGTTGCCAGCAGTGTAAAATCGAAATCCTCATTATTCCACTGCCGTCTGAGAATACCGGGTTTGTCAGCGCTCCCTGGCGTTTCCGAAGCTGTCGTTCTTCCGGTAGCAACCAGTGTAACACGGCACCCTCGTTGTCCTCTGTAATGCATGGCGACAACCACCGGTTCTTCCTCACTCAGGGTGACAACATCCGCCAGAACAAGGGCGGAGGCTGTTAGATCCGGAATGCCAAACCGGCTGCCGCTGAGACCCGAAACGCTCAGCCGGGGGTTCTGTTCCGGCAGGACATAGGTTTTGTCTGAAAAGGTGGCATGGAGAGCGAAAGGGGAGCGTTCCTCCTCTTTTTTCCAGTTAAGCCAGAACAGCGACATGATCCCCAATGATGCCACGACCAGCAGGGAAGCGGCGATATGGTGGACGGGCTTGCTTGCCCATAGGTTCCTCTGCTCTTTCTGTTCGGAAGACGGCGCGGGTCTTAAGCCCTGAAGACCTGCCTTCAGGGCAAGAAGTTTGTCCTGTTCCTCTCGCAGGTCAGCCCGGTTACGGATAAGCAAGGCAAAAGCATGTGCTTCCTCGTCCGGCAATTCACCGTCAACGAAGGCATTCAGCTTTTCCCATTCCAGATCACTTATCGCCATAGTCTTTTGCGTTTCCGTTCCAGCGGTTTAACATTTGTCTCTTCAATCCGCGTCAGCATGGATCGCCGGGCGCGGCTGATACGGCTCATAACAGTCCCTTCGGCAATATCCAATACCTTTGCCGCTTCGGAATATTTAAAGCCGAGCACATCAATCAGATACAGGATTTCCCGTTCCGCGTCCGTGATTTCAATCAAAGCCTGACGGACAAGGATTGAATTGAGAACATTCTCGGATTGTCCTGTTTCCTCGTCAGATAAACGTGCCTGGTCCGCAGAATATTCCAGGCGGGTTTTCTCTTTTCTTAAACCATCGATATGAAGATTTCTGATGATGCGAAAAAGCCAGGGTTTCAAGGCCGCAGGATCGTCCGGTTGTTTCTCTGCAGATAAGGCCTTTTTGACTGCATCCTGAACCAGATCCTCCGCGCTGTCAGGCTCTTTGGTAAGAGCCGTCGCATAGGCTTTCATTTCAGGCAGAAGCACCGGTAGTTTCTCACGCACAGACATGGCGGCATAAAAGCAAATTCAGCCCCTGTTGGATAGTAAAAAGCGACTTTGGCTTAGATTCACGACCGATTGGCAGGCCTCATTTTGTGCCATACGCCATCTTGCGTTATAATGCACTTCTGAAAACTGAGCGGAGGGCCTATATGCCGCATTTCGGTTGGTATTATCTTACCTATAGTCAGGCGGTTATTGTTATCGCCGGATTGTCTTATGGAGGCTGGATGCTCTGGCTGGCACCGGTATGGACATTCGGATTTATACCCTTGCTTGATCATTTTAGGGGTATTGCAAAAGGAAATGCCACTCCGGACCAGGAAAAGAAATATTCCACCTCAATCGGTTATAATGCTGTTGTCTGGCTTTGGGTGCCTATTCAGTCATTTGTCCTGGTTTTCGCTGTTTTCTGCATCTTGTCCGCTGATTTCAGCGCAGCAGAATTTTCAGGTGCGGTATTTTCCGTCGGTATAATGACCGGTGCTATCGGTATTACCTGGGCCCATGAATTGTGTCATCGGACAGACAGGCTCGAAAAGGCACTGGCAGAGATCCTCTTGTCTCAGGTGAGCTATGCGCATTTTGCCATCGAACATGTCTATGGTCACCACCGGAATGTGGCGACACCGCTGGATCCAGCCACCTCCCGTTTGGGGGAAAGCTTCTACAGATTTCTGCCGCGAACAGTTGGTGGCGGTTTGGTGAGTGCCTGGCGGATCGAGAAGCATCAGCTTGCCAAGAAAGGCCGTTCTGTTTTTGATCTTCGCAACCGCATGCTCCGTTATCTGCTGATACAGGGACTGATATACGGCGGTCTGGCCTATATGGGAGGCTGGATATTGGTCTTGTTTTTTGCAGGTCAGGCCATGATTGCCATAACACTGTTGGAAATTGTCAATTATCTGGAGCATTACGGCTTGTTGAGGCAGGAAACAGGAGCGGGCAGATATGAGCGTGTTCAGCCTTGGCATAGCTGGAATGCCAGCCAAATTGTTTCAAATCTGTCGCTGATCAATCTGGCACGCCATTCCGATCATCATTTTATGGCATCCCGGCGCTACCAGATCCTGCGGCATTATGATGATGTTCCGCAACTGCCAAGCGGTTATCCAGCGATGATTATCATCGCTCTCATTCCGCCCTTATGGTTCAGGCTTATGAACCCGCGTGTTCAGGTCTGGCGCGAGATGCATCTACCAGCCTAGATCCTGACCCCAGGCTTGATATGAAATCCGCTAAGATTTCTTTTCAGGCTTCTCTGGAAGGCAGTTGCGGACGATCTGATAACACTGGCTGACGGCCAATCCCCCGGGATCATTCTGATTGTAGGAAACCGACGTTACTTTGCCGTCCTTCAGACCTATGGTCGCGGTGCATTGTCGGGTTTCTGATCGGGTGCCGCCATGATAAAGAAAGCCGCCGTGAAAAGGTCCGCGATATCGGCTAAAGCCAAAAGAGGGATGAAAGCCGGGCCCATAGAAACTGTCCGGTACATGAACGGTCTGCTCACTGCTATAGCTTAAAAATTCGAGGCCGTTCTCTTCCGATGCTACTCTTTCAGGTACTCCGGCGCATTGGAGCAAAGCCGCTTTTTCCAGTCCTATCAAATCGGTTTGCGCTCGCTCGCTTTCTAAACGTGCCGTACTGGTACAACCGGCTAGAAGTAAAGCAAAGCCTGTACAGGCAAAGACCGGTAATATCCTTATCGACATAACGCACTCCTGTTGACTGATAACGGAACTCTCTTCCTTATGTGAGTCTAGTGAAGTCTAAAAACAAGTCACATTTCCGGGACTTAAATATCGAAATCCCCGTGTCTGCCCTGGCCTTTGGAAAACCGGTCGGCGCCGGCCTGGGCTTCCTTGAATTGGGCTTCTTTTGCCATGTCCCACTCCCGCTGGAGGGCGTCTTTTTCTGTCCGGCCTTCCTGATCGTAGATGGCATGCCGGTCGGACAGCATGGCGATGGGTGGAAAACCGGCGATTTGAAGGGCCAGGGCTTCGGCTTCCTCGCGGACTTTTCCTTTTTCTGAAATCCTGGTGACCAGGCCGAGTTCTTTTGCCTCTTCTGCCGACACCGGTTTACCGGTCAGCATCATATCCATGGCCGGGCCGGTGCCGATGAGCCGGGGCAGGCGGGTGGGGGTGCCGTCACTCATGGGGACGCCCCATCGGCGGCAGAAAATACCGAAGACGGCATCCGGATCCGCCATTCGGATATCACAATAAAGCGCGATCCCCAGGCCGCCAGCAACCGCGTGGCCGGATACAGCCGCAATAAGAGGCTTGGACAGTGGTTTGTGAAGAGGACCTTCCGGATGACCGGCCCAGGCCTTGTAATTGATATTGCTTGCCGCTTCTTTCAGGTCCGCACCGGCACAGAAGGCACCTCCGGCTCCGGTCACAACCCCGACCTGCTGGTTGTCATTCTGATCAAACGCTTGAAAGGCTTCTGTCAGCAGGGCCGACGCTTCTTGGTCCAGGGCATTGCGGACTTCCGGCCGGTTTATAATGAAGGTGGTCACCGGACCATTATGCTCGATCAGGATTTTCGCGGAAGACATGATTTTCTCCTTTTTCCGTTAATCATCAGGAAAAAGGAGACGGAGATCAAGAAGAAGGCGGTGATCGTGGAGTAGATCACCGCCCCGGGTGAGGGGAGAGCTGCAACACCGTCAGGCCTTTTTAAGGGCCTCCCTCACGCCATTGCCGTAATCCGGATGGACTTTATCGAAATGGGCAAGTTGCCGTTCCAGGATCGGATCCGGAACTCCACCGATAGAAGCAGCGATATTGCTGAATAACCGATCCTTCTGACTCTGGTCGAACAGATTGAACAAGGCGCGCGGTTGGGCATAATCGTCATTCCCATCACGGTGGTTATAACGGTCCGCATCGCCGGAGACCTTCAGAGGCGGCTCTTTGAGGTCCGGTTTTTCCACCGGACCGTTCACGGAGTTTGGCTCATAATAGGCGTCCGGATCCGGGTTATTAGCAAAGAAGCGCATGGCACCGTCCTTGTGATAGTGATGAACTGGGCATTTCGGTGCATTTACAGGCAAGGCTTCATAGTGAGTGCCGATCCGGTGACGGTGGGCATCTGCATAAGAGAAGATCCGGGCCTGCAGCATCTTGTCCGGCGAGAAACCGATTCCCGGAACAATATTGGACGGGGAAAAAGCCGCCTGTTCGATTTCGGCAAAATAGTTATCCGGATTGCGGTTGAGCTCCATGACACCCACCTCGAGCAACGGATAGTCGGCATGCGGCCAGACTTTGGTCAGATCGAACGGGTTATAAGGTGTTTTTTCCGCTTCCGCTTCAGGCATCACCTGCACATAGACGGTCCATTTCGGATAATCACCTTGTTCGAGGGCGTTAAACAAATCTTCCTGTGTGGTTTCCCGGCTTTTACCGACAATCTCTTCCGCTTCTTCATTAGTCCAGTATTTATGGCCTTGCTGGGTTTTGAAGTGGAACTTCACCCAGAAGCGTTCATTGTCCGCATTGATAAAGCTGAAGGTATGGCTGCCATAGCCGTTGATATGACGGACATCTGTCGGCAAGCCGCGATCTGACATCAGGATGGTAATCTGATGGAGGCTCTCCGGGGACAGGGACCAGAAATCCCAGGCCGCGGTCGCGGACCGAAGGTTGGTTTTCGGATGGCGTTTCTGGGTATGGATGAAGTCCGGGAATTTGTAAGGATCGCGGATAAAGAAGATAGGGGTGTTGTTGCCGACCACATCCCAGTTACCTTCTTCGGTATAGAATTTGACCGCAAAGCCGCGGACATCCCGCTCTGCATCGGCGGCGCCCAGCTCACCGGCAACGGTGGAGAAACGGGTGATGAGCTCTGTTTGTTTTCCAACTTCAGAGAAGAGAGCGGCTTTACTGTAGCGGGTAATATCCTGGGTGACGGTAAAGGTACCATAAGCGCCCCAACCCTTGGCATGAACAACCCGCTC
>DIYE01000090.1:14177-14470 GCA_002428885.1 Alphaproteobacteria bacterium UBA6062 | reverse complement strand
GCCGGGAGCCGGTTTTCTCAAGTTTCAGCATTTCGCAGGACGGCATTATGGACATGAGCGTTGCGTCTCCTTCTTATTTCCCCGGATGGATGCCCATTTGCTTGGCTACCACTTCGAGCATGATTTCATTGGCGCCGCCGCCGATGGCCGTCTGGCGGATATCCCGGAAGGCCCGGCTGATCCAGTTCTCGTTCATCATTCCCTGGCCGCCCCAGAATTGCTGGCACTCCGCGGGAACGGACATGGATAGTTTGCCCACCAGATATTTGGCCATGGAGGCCAGTTTGGTGACA
>DIYE01000090.1:0-14101 GCA_002428885.1 Alphaproteobacteria bacterium UBA6062 | reverse complement strand
CCATGGAGGCCAGTTTGGTGACATCCTGGCCTGCCATATAGGTATCGGTGGCGCGATAGAGCAGGGCACGGGCCGCTTCGATTTCGGCCTGCATGGCGGACAGTTTGTGATAAACCGCCTGATTTTCCAGGATCGCCTGGCCAAAGACACGCCGCTCGCCCGTATAATCAATGGTCTGTTCGATCGCCATTTCCATGGCCCGGATACCCCGGGCGGTGACGAACATGCGTTCTTCCTGGAACTGTTTCATCTGATAAATGAAACCCATTCCCTCCTCACCTATCAGGTTGCTGGCGGGAACACGGACATTATCGAAAAACAGTTCGGCGGTATCGGAGCAGCGCAGGACGAGTTTATCGAGCTTACGGGACACCGAAACACCCTCTGATTTAAGGGGTACGATGATCAGGGATTTGTTTTTGTAGGGACCGCCTTCGCTTGAGGTATTGCACAGCAGGCAGATCCAGTCTCCCTGAATACCATTGGTGATCCACATTTTGGAGCCGTTGATGATATAATCATCCCCGTCCCGGCGGGCGGTTGTCCTGATTTGCGAGACATCGGAACCCGCATGATTTTCGCTGATGCCGATGCAACCCACCAGATCCCCGGCGATGGTCGGGACCAGATAGTCCTGTTTCAGTTCCTCACTGCCGTAACTCAACAGGGCCGGGGTGCACATGGTCGTCTGCACACCGATAGCGGTGCCGATCCCGCTGGAGCGGATGTTGCCGAGGGTTTCGGCAAACACCATCTCGAAGGAGAAATCCAGATCCAGCCCGCCATATTTTTCAGGCTTTCCGATGCCAAGAAGGCCGGCATTCGCAAATGCCTTCATGACGGTATGGGCGGGGAAAATCTGTTCCTTCTCCCACTGATCCAGATCGGGGTGGATAACCTCCTCAATCAGTTTCAGGGTTGTCCGTTGCATTTCCCTGTGTTCGTGGGTGATTTTCATCGGGAAAGCCTATCGTTTCTGGCCGCGGCCCGGATGGATGCCCATATATTTGGCAATCACTTCGAGCATGATCTCGGTGGCACCGCCGCCAATGGCGGTGACCCGCATATCCCGAAGGGCCCGGGAGACATAGTTTTCGTTCATGACACCCTGACCGCCCCAGAATTGCAGACATTCCGTCGGTACCTTCAGGGCAAGCTTGCCGATCAGGTATTTACCCATGGAGGCCAGTTTGGTGACATCTTCGCCCCCCAGATACCGTTCCGTCGCCTGATAGAGAATGGCCCGGCAGGCTTCGACTTCCGTCTGCAGTTCAGCCAGTTTGTGATAGACGACCTGATTGTCCCGAACCGGTTTGCCGAACACGTTCCGATGACCGGTATATTCAATGGTATCTTCGATCACGTTTTCCAAAACGCGAAGACCCCGGGCAACTGCAAAGAGCCGTTCTTCCTGGAACTGTTCCATCTGATAGGTAAAGCCCTTGCCTTCTTCACCAATCCGGTTACGTACAGGAACACGAACATCATCGAAGAACAACTCTGCCGTATCAGAGGAAACCAACCCCAACTTGTCCAACTTACGGGAGACGGAGACACCCTTGGATTTCAGCGGTACCATGATCAGGGATTTATTCTGATGGCGGGCATCGTCCGATGTATTGCAGAGCAGGCAGATCCAGTCTCCCTGCACGCCGTTGGTGATCCACATTTTGGAACCATTGATCACATAGTCATCGCCATCCCGGCGGGCTGTGGTCTTGATCTGCGCCACGTCGGAACCGGCGGATATTTCGCTGACACCGATACAGCCGACCATGTCACCGGCGATGGTCGGCGCGAGGAATTCCTGTTTCAGCTCATCGCTGCCATGCTTGGCAAGGGACGGGGTGCACATGGTCGTCTGGACACCGATGGAGGTGGAAACACCATTGCCCCGAATATTGCCAAGCGCTTCGGCAAAGACCATTTCATAGGAGAAATCCAGGTTAAGACCGCCATATTCCTCAGGCTTTCCGATACCGAGCAGACCGGCTTCGGCAAAGATTTTCATGACTTTATGGGCCGGATAGATTTCCGCTTTTTCCCATTCATCCATATTGGGATTGATATGCTCGTCAATGATCTTGTTTGTTGTTGCGACAAGCGCGTCATGTTCATGGGTAAAAATCATTTTTCTCTCCTGATCGGATTTACAGGCGCGCTGCGCCGAATGTACTGGAATGGAGTTTGCGGTGCCGGGCGCCGTTGGTGATGGCAAGGCATTCGATCAGGATGCGTCTGGTATCCCGCGGATCGATAATGCCGTCATCCCAGACCTGTGCCGTTGCATAAAGGGCGGAAGATGTTTTGTCATAGTGACCGATGATATCGGCCCGCTGGGCATCCAATGCCTTTTCATCCACGTCTTTGCCGCGCCGTTTGGCGCTGCCCCGTGCTACAATTTCAAGAACGCCGGCGGCTTGCTCACCGCCCATGACCGCAATGCGATGATTAGGCCAGCTGAACAGGAAGTCCGGATCATATCCCCGGCCGCACATAGCATAGTTACCGGCTCCAAAAGAGGCGCCTACCATGATGGTGATCCGCGGCACCCGGGCGTTGGCAACAGCCTGGATGAGTTTGGAGCCGTGTTTGATGATACCGGCAGTTTCCGCGTCTTTGCCGACAATAAAGCCGGTGGTGTTCTGCAGGAACAGGAGCGGTGTTCCCGTTTGATCGGAAAGCTGGATAAACTGCGCCGCCTTGACGGCACCTTTGGCGGTTATAGGGCCGTTATTGCCAATGATACCGATTTTAAACCCGCCGATCTGCGTCCAGCCACAGAGGGTGTATTCATCGAACTCTTCCTTGAATTCCAGGAACTCGGACCCGTCGGCAATGCGGGCAATAATCTCGCGAACATCCACCGGCTGGCGGTAATCCACCGGGACAACACCGGCCAGTTCATCCGGGCTGTAAAGAGGCTCCGGGCTTTGCTTTCTTCCTTGATCTTCGACATCCATGTTCCAGTTCAGATTTGCGATGGTTTCCCTGGCTTTGGCGATACCATGGGCATCGTTCTCCGTTATCCATTCGGCGGTACCGGCTATGCTGCTATGCATTTCAGCGCCGCCCAGTTCTTCGTCATCGGCGATTTCACCTGTGGCCATTTTAAGGAGCGGAGGGCCGGCCAGGAACATTTTACTCTGCCCGCGCACCGTGATGACATAGTCCGACATGCCGGGAACATAGGCGCCGCCTGCCGTCGCATTGCCATGAACGACCGTGATCTGGGGCAGGCCGGCAGACGATAATCGCGCCTGGTTGGCGAAGCGTCTGCCGCCCATGACAGCAAAGGTTTTATAGGTGAGGCGCAGGTTGCCGCCGCCGCTTTCCACCAGATTGATAACCGGCAGCTTCTGTTCTGCCGCAATCTGTTGCAGTCTCAAGGTTTTCTGGCCGCCGGCCCAGGTGCCGGTCCCGCCTTTAATGGCGCTGTCACTCACAATGAGCGCGACACGGGTGCCGGCGACAGAGCCGATGCCGGTGATCACACAGCCGCCGAGAATATGTTCCTCGCCGTCATCTTCATCCAGGCCGTATCCGGCCAGGGAACTGAGGGCAATAAACGGGCTGCCCGGATCAAGGAGCTGGTCGATCCTTTCTCTGGGCAGGAGCTTTCCGGCTTTATGAAACCGGTCTTTCTGCCGGGCACTTAACCGCACGACCCGCTCTTCCAATTCACGAATATGATTAAGGACGTCCAGCATATCGGAGCGATTTTGCTGAAATTCTGCGCTGGACGGATCAATGACGCTTTTGAGACTGCTCACCCGTTTCCTCCAAAAAACGATGCCCTCCAAAAAAGCTCATTCAAAACGGGCGCGTGTGAAGCAGGAGGTTTTTGTCTTTTATTGTATGCCTGCCTTCCAGACCCTGACCCGAGAGCTTTTTTCAAATTCAGGATTGCTTTTTGGTTTGAAAAACTCAATCTTGATTTTTATTGTATCCAAGATTTAATTTTGTATAGAAAAAATGAAGATGGAAAAGAAGGGCGTCAAACAAGTTGGTGCGGCAAAACTCACCATCGATATCTTGCGGGCGCTCTCCAACCGGCGCGGTGGAATAGGCGTGACACCGCTTGCAGGGCAGCTCGGGCGCTATCCGGGCACTGTTTATGCAGTCCTCAAAACGCTTCAGGAAGAGGGGATGGTGGAGTTTAATTCTCATACCAAAACCTATAGCCTGTGCCTTGGCGGTATTCTGGAACTGACCGGCAAGATGCGTGAAGAGGATGTCGCCAAGCGTATTGAGGCCGAAATGCGCGAAGCGGCGGACCAGTATGGGGTCTGTCTGTATCTCAGTCAGCATGTTCGCAAAGACTATATGGTGATCATTGTTTGTGCTGCGCCTGACAGGCCTCTCGGGCTTTATGCAAAAGTCGGAACCCGTTTTCCCGCGCCGTTCGGTGGGGCCGGTCGTATTCTGTCCGGTTGGAAAAGCCTGGAGGAAGATCACTTAAGATCAGCTTATGACAGCATGAAATGGGCAAAAGAACAACCTGAATACAGAGATTGGGCGGATCAGGTCCGCCAGGAAAGAGCAGCGGGCTATGCCTATGAAGAAGCCACCCTTCCCGAAGGGCTGGCGACGGTTGCTGTTCCGGTTTTTGATGAAGGGAAGCCTGTTAAGTATATTATCAACGCCATCGGCCCTCGCGGTGATGTGGTTGGAGAAAAGCTGCCCGAGCTGGTCGGCATGGTAAAAAATCTCGCCCGCCTTGCGAGTGAAAGAAGATAGAGTCGAATTGTTTTTGGTTTTCTCATCTAGGCGCGGCTGATAGACTCGAACAAAACATGCCAACAAGAAAAACAAGGAGAGAGGCATGACAATCAAGCCGGATCTGGATGTTGTTATCGTCGGGGCGGGTTTTGCCGGCCTGTTCATGCTGCATCGCATGCGAGAAAGAGGTTTCAGCGCCCTTATTATCGAGGCGGGGGATGGCGTGGGAGGTACATGGTACTGGAACCGCTATCCGGGAGCGCGTTGCGATGTGGAAAGCACGGAATATTCCTATCAGTTCTCGGAAGAACTCCAGCAGGAGTGGGACTGGAGTGAACGCTATGCCACGCAACCTGAACTTCTTCGCTATGTCAATCATGTGGCTGACCGGTTCGATTTACGAAAGGATATCCGGTTTGAAACGCGCGTGACGGCCGCTCATTATGATCAAGAGAATACTCTTTGGACGGTTAAAACGGACAAGGGCGATAGTCTGTTATCCCGTTTTTGTGTTATGGCAACCGGCTGTCTTTCCTCTGCCAACCTGCCGGATATCCCCGGCAGGGATGACTTTCAGGGTGAGGTTTATCATACCGGCCACTGGCCTCATGAGGCGGTGGATTTCGCCGGAAAAACAGTCGGTGTCATTGGAACCGGTTCATCTGCCATTCAGTCTATCCCGCTGATAGCAGAGCAGGCGGGATACCTGCATGTTTTCCAGCGGACGCCTAGCTATGCGGTCCCGGCTCACAATCAGCCGCTTTATGATGCCTATCGGAAAGCCGTCAAGGCGGACTATCCGGCGCGGCGGGAAGCCGCTCATCAGACCCGGTCCGGGATGCTGTTTCCCGTTAATCCGGATAATGCGCTGGAGGTATCCGAGAAGGAAAGGCATGAGATTTATGAGGAACGCTGGGCCAATGGCGGGCTTGCCTTTCTCGGGGCGTTTAATGATTTGCTGACAGACAAACAGGCGAACGATACGGCTGCCGACTATATCCGTACCAAAATCAGCGATATTGTTGAGGATCCCGATGTGGCCGACCGACTGACGCCGTCGACGGTGGTCGGTTGCAAACGTCTTTGCGTGGATACCGGATACTATGCCACCTATAACCGGGACAATGTGGATCTCGTGGATGTGAGCGAGGGAGGGGTTGAGCGGATTACCGAAAAGGGTGTTGTAGCAGGCGGGAAGGAATTCCCGCTGGATATGCTTGTTTTTGCAACCGGCTTTGATGCCATGACAGGGGCTTTGCTTAAAATGGATATCCGCGGACGTGCCGGTCGATCCCTTGGTCATAAATGGTCGGAAGGCCCGAAAACCTATCTTGGTCTCACCATCGCGGAGTTCCCAAATTTATTTGTTGTGACAGGGCCTGGTAGCCCGTCTGTTCTGGCTAATATGATGCCGTCCATTGAGCAGCATGTGAACTGGATTTCCGACTGCCTGACTTTCATGCGTGAAAAAGGGTGTCAGGCGATCGAAGCTTCCGAAGAAGCCGAAGCAGAATGGGTTTTCCATGTGAATGATATCGCGTCCCGAACCCTCTTCCCGACCTGTAACTCCTGGTATCTCGGTGCCAATATACCCGGCAAGCCAAGGGTCTTTATGCCCTATCTCGGCTATCCCGCCTATGTACAGAGGTGTAATCAGGTCGCCGCGGATGGATATGATGGTTTTGAACTTACTTTTTAACTGATGAATTCTCCGGTTTTGAGAAAATGATGGATGTTGTCGAAAACGGGTTTTGAGAGCCGGATTGTAAAATGTGTTGCAAAAACGGTTTTGAAATCGGAAACACCTTCTAGCTTCATGCTGGCGACAGGGACCAGGCCATCATCCGGTCCCTTCAGGAGTGTGGCTGCTATCGGATTAAAGGTGAATGAGCCTGCAAGGATACCGATACTCCCCCGGACCGGCGGTAAATGATTAATCCAGCTTGTTTCTTCGGTTGCAAGGCCGAGAGCCGCTTCCCCCAACAGAAGCTCTGAAAACGGAAGATCGCGGATCCTGTCCATCAGCGGACTGCCTTTATTCGGCGGGGACAGCATGACAATCCGTCCCGGTTGAAATGTCGGATTTTCAGCTAAAAAGGCTCTCAGGAGCGGCCCGCCCATGGAATGAGTTACGAAATGTGGTTTGGTAGTTTTTAAAGATCCCGCCATACACCGGCTGATTTCCTGTCCAAGGATATCCGTTAGAGTCTCAAGGGAAGCTGTTCTTGACGGATAATTCACTGAGCAGGTCCGATACCCTGTTTTTTCCAGCCGATATTGAAGAAGCCACATGGCGTTTGATGATCTGGCAAGTCCATGAACAAGGATGACGGTTTCCTTTTGTTTTTGAACATAAGGGGTGTCTATTGGAACACTGCTGGTCACAAGACTGATGAGTAGCGGTATCCAGAATATAGTACTCAGTGTCATTGGTTGTTCTTTGCCTGATGTCTTAGAAATAGGTTTTTCAGGATGCAGTCATCTACCTGACGGGAAACCAGCCAGACAGCCAGCAGATTGAGGATTCCGACGGCCAGGATGATTGTCGGGATGTCGACGCCGATGGCAAATAACCCGGCCAAGGCGATGGAGGAGAGAACCATAGCAAAGGAATTACAGATATTCAGGCTGGCAATAATGCGAGCGTGATGAGATTTCTCACCCCGTTCCTGTAGGACGGCATAAAGGGGAACAACAAATATTCCGGCGGCAACAGCTATGCCGGTAAAATCTGCCAGGATGCGCGTACCGCCTATGTCAAAGAAACCGGATAGGGATGTTTCTCCAGAGATTGCTGAAAAGCCAGACAAAGCAACGGACAAATCGAAGAGAAAACCGCACATAATCAGGATAGAGAGCGCAGCGAATTTCCCACTGACTTCTCCTTTGAGAAGACTGTTACACAACAAAGAGCCAACACCAATACCAATGGAGAAAGCACTCAAAAAAAGGGTGATGATTTTTTCGTTACCCTGGATGATGTCACTTACCATCACGGGTAACAGAACGAGCATTGTTGCCCCGATAAACCAGAACCAGGAAATAGCCTGAATGGACAGAAAAACCGGCCGGCTTTGTGTCGTGTAACGGACAATTTTCCAGGAAGCCTTAGCAATATTGAACGACACCTTGATCGACGGGTCCCCCGGCTCCGCCATAGGAACTTTCAGGCTGGCGAGCCACCCCATAAAGGCAACTACCAAAATGGCGATGCTGACCGCAAGTTCGCCGTTATCCCTCAGGATGAGAAGACTGCCTGCGATGGTCCCGGCCAGGATGGCCAGAAAGGTTGCTGCGTCAAACAAGGCATTACCGCCAATCAGTTCGTGTTCTTCCAGATGTTCCGGCAGTAGGCCATATTTGAGAGGGCCAAAAAAAGTGCTTTGAGTACCCATCAGAAACAGCACGGCCATCAGAAACCAGAGTTCGCCCGTATAAAAGGCGGCGGAGCCAGCTGTCATGATCAGGATTTCGGCCAGTTTAATTTTTCGGACCAGGCCCGATTTTTCGCATTTATCGGCAATCTCACCGGCGATGGACGAAAAGAGAAAAAAGGGCATGATAAAGAGGCCGCCGGCAATGGTGACAAGCAGACTGTTATCCAGGTTTGAGACGTCAGCGGCCCGATAGGTCAGCAGAATGATCAGCGCATTTTTGAAGATATTATCGTTGAATGCCCCAAGGATCTGCACCAAAAACAGAGGAACAAACCGGCGCGTTTTAAAAAGAGAAAATTGACTACTCATGGTGGTTTCCTATCCCTGTTCGACCAGCAGGCGATCACTGGTTCCATTAATGGTTTCTTCCAGCCGGGACATAAAGGCGTCCTTTTCCAAGCCTGCTTCAATCGGCGGCAGAAAACGGATGGTTGCCGGACCTGGGCTTTTGAAGAATTTTCTCTGGGGCCAGCGTAGTCCTACATTGGTTGCGACAGGAATAACGGGTAGGGAAAAGTCATCATAAAGATGATAGATCGCTTTGCGAAAAGGGGCTTTACGATCCGTCGGCACGAGTTGCCCTTCCGGATAAATTAGAATAGGACGGCTGTCCTCAACGGCTGCACTGGCTCGTAATGTCAGACTGTTCCGGGTTTTCTCTCCACCTTCCGTGTCGACCAGGATCATGCGCATTTTTTTCATGATGCGACCAAAGATCGGATATTTTCCAAGCTCTTGCATGGCGATAGTGGCCACATCAGGAACTTTGGCGACGATAGCAATACCATCCACTTCTGACTGATGTTTGGCTGCGATCAGGTAAGAGCCTTCCATTGGTAGATATTCCTCCCCTTCTATTCCAATCCGAATGCCACCAAACAGGCGCAGCAGAATGAGAACACTCTTCGCCCAAAGTCTGGCGCCAGCCTGGAGGATCGAGCGACCCGGCAGATAAAGGAAAGGGAGAAGGAGGATACAGGTGATCGCTGTCAGAAGATAAAAGGACAGATTAAACAACACGGACCTTATCATTTTAGGATTCTCCCCGTTTTGTGAGGATGAGCCAGACAGCTTCGATAAAGTGATCGGCATGGGACTCCAAAGAGCCTTCAAGCCGGTTGTAGAGAGAGAAGGTAGCTGGCTGCATAACAATCCCGAGAGCCATAGCGGATAGAATTTTCGGATCACCTGGTGGGATGTCCCCTTTGCGGATGGCGTCCTGAATAATGCTGTGAATAACGACAACGGGATTTCCATCATCATCGGCTACCCGACCCAGAAAATCATGCTGTGACAGCATGCAGTACCGAAAAGCCAGAGGTGCGTAATCAACGAGTCGACAAAACTCTACAACCGTGGATTCTACGGTTTCACGAAAATCAGAGGACTGGCGTTTTGCCTTTAGCAGTGAGCTGGCGATATTACCGTAATGATGTTCAAATAGCTTCCAGGCGAGATCATCTTTGCTGTTGAAATGCCGATAGAGGGTGCCTTCGGCGACGCCTGCCGCCCGGGTGATCTCTTTTGTTGAGGTTGCATCAATTCCTTTGTCGACGAAGAGCTCTAAAGCAACGTTAAACAGAGCATTTCGTGTTTTTATCTTTCGTTCCTGCATATCTTGTTCAGTCCTCTGCTCTTCAGGATGTTTCTAACAAAGTTGTAATGTCACTTCCCTGGCGAAGAGTGATCTGGATCTGGTTTTTGAGCACATCTTTATTCGTCAGGTTTTCCAAGATATCCTGTTCTTCCAAAAGAGAGGCTGTTGTCATCTCTTCCAATTCAGTTTCGGTATCCATTAGGATTTTCTTGGTTCTGGAGATTTTCTCCTGCTGATTTTTGAGGAGGTTGTCTAGATATGAAGAACTGGCAGCATGTTTATCAGCCTTTGCCATGTCAAAGGCAATTTTACTTCTGAGTAAAGAAACGGCTTCCTGTAGTTCTGATGTATAATGCAGGCAGCGCCTGCGAAACTCATCCAGTAAAACGGATGTTTTCTCCAGCAGCTCTTGCTTGGCGTAGACGGTATCTCTCTTGAGCTTGCAATCCGCAATATCGGCGATCCAATTGTCTGCTTCGATCAATCTGTCTGCTCTGAGTGCTTTGAGAGCGCTTTCTCCGGCCACCCGTGTTGTTTCTTTCAGATCCGCAAACGTGCCCTCCAGCCGTATTTTTTCCAGAGCTATATCTGTCAGTTGCCGATAGGCGTCATTGGCCCGCTCCAGCCAGATCGGAATTTCGCGGGTAAAGGCCCAAATGCGACTATGCTGGTGGCAGAGAGCTGCGGATTCATTGGCCGGTTTGCCAAACAGGTTTGAAAACTGCTCAATCATTTTATTCTTCCTCTCAAGAAGTTGACAGATTGTTCCAGACACGGAGTGCAGGCTTAAAGGGTGCAAGATGATATGTTGCTTGCTCCAATAACTCTTCCAATAATGCGGATGTTCTACAGGCCGCACCGCTCAGCTTGTGAAGATTGGATTTGGCGCGTATCACGGCAATCCGGCTTTTGAGGGCCTGAATTTTCTTCAGATTTTTAGCCGTTTTTTCCCGGTTTTCACGGGTGGTGACCTGATGACAGAATGTCTTGACCAGTCCAGGCAGTCCAAGCAACACGACTTGCAAGATCTCTAAATCCTGATCTGTTAACGAATGAGTTCCTGATTTTTTCATTGCTGCATTCTCAAAAAAGTGAGTGAATGATCAATTTTTATATAAAAGGAATGATGGCCTCGTCAAGTCCTCAATTTTTAAGAGTGTCGGGGAGCGCTTAAGCCTGTATGTGCGGGCAGTAGGAAATCAGGGGGATGCGGCTCTGATATGTCGAAAAGGAGAAGGTGTCTGCTTTTACTGGATCGGCTGGCATTCCGCATACGCCATGGTTGCTCCGCTTGATGAGGCTGCGCTGGCAGATCGCACTACTGTTGTTTATCGGTCCCTGGAAGCGAATTGATTTCCCTCAAGGCACAGTGCTCAGTCTGGGAGATATGCTGCTTTCCAGATGGTTTCCGAGGAGAACGGAGCAAGGACATGATGAATATCACTGAGACAAAACAGTTACTGGAAAGAAGGCATAAAGCTCTGAGCGAGCGGATCTCTGATATGGAAGGCGCGCTCAGGCAGGAGCATAGCGCAAACTTTTCCGAGCAGGCTATTGAGCGGGAAGATGAGGAAGTGCTAGAACGTCTCGAGAAAGAGGCGCTTGATGAAATTCGGGCGATTGAGGCGGCTCTGCAACGCATGGATGCCGATACATACGGTGTCTGCACCGGCTGTGGTGACGATATCGACGAGAAGCGTCTGAAAATCCTGCCCTATGCCAGCCGGTGTATTCGTTGCGCGCAGTGAGGAAAGGGGGCGTGCCCCCTTCCAGAGATTTAGAGTTTAAGACCACAGGCGTCGAAGGCTGTCTTGGTGGCGGCTTTTTCTTCATCCGTCAGTTGAAGCAGCGGCGCGCGGACGGGGCCGCCGACCTGGCCCAGTAACTCCTGCCAGTACTTCTGGTGTGCCTGGGGCTTGCCGCCGGGACGGGTGCTTTTTAGGGCTTTGCGAACCGGATCCAGGCTGTCGCGGATCTGGCGGGCTGCTTCAACCTCTCCTTTCAGGGCAAGCTCCGTATAGTCATGCATCCGCCGGTCATTCTTTGTCTGCAGAAGATAAGGCGGAGAGGAGCAGAGATAGAGCTGCCAGTTCAGCTCGACAATATTGTCAAACCATTCATCTTCCGAAGCTGTGCTGACCAGGATTTTGTCACCGGCCATGTCGGTCAGTTTCACATACATGTCCCGGGGGACGCTGTATTTGATGGCGACGATATTGGGGAGATCGGCAATGCGGGTGCAAAGTTCGGGGCTCATCAGGTAGCCGCTGTCCGGATGGCTCCACATGGCGATACCGATATTCACCTGATCGCAGATGGCTTTGTAATACTGATAAAGGGTTTCATCCTGATCATTGATAAAATGCAGGATGGGGGCATGCACAACGATATAGTCCGCGCCAATGGCCTCTGCGTGTTTGGCAAGTTCGATGACCGTATCAAAATTCTGATCGGAGCAGGACATGATGGTTCCGGCTTTACCGCTGGTTTCCTCTACGGCGATTTCAAAATTTCTTTTGCGTTCCTCCAGGGACATGGAGAAAAATTCCCCCTGTTTGCCGGCGATGAAGAGACCTTGAATGGCCAGATCGTCCACCCAGTGCCGGATATTGCTGCGCATGCCTTCTTCGTCGACGGAAAAGTCCGGGTTGAAGGGATTAAGAGCTGCGGCCCAGATCCCTTTCATATGCTCTCGCGCATAATCTTTCGCATCAAGCTTGCTGTATTTCATAGCTTACAAACGTCCTTTCGCGTTCTGAATGGCCCTCCAGATGTTTTCGCTGGTCAGCGGCATCTGAAGCGTGTCAATGGAATAGGGGGAAAGCGCATCAAGGGCGGCATTCAGGATCGCCGCCGGTGCACCGATGGTTCCTGCTTCGCCGACCCCCTTGGCGCCGAGAAGATTGTTGGGAGACGGAGTTTTCAGTTTGTCGATCACCAGTTCCGGCATGTCTGATGCCCGCGGAAGGGCATAATCCATGAGAGAGCCGGTGAGGAGCTGACCGTTCTTGTCGTAACGGATCTGCTCCATCAGTGCTTCGCCGACCCCTTGCGCCACGCCTCCCATAATCTGACCTTCGACCATCATGGGATTGATCAGGGTCCCGGCGTCGTCAACGCAGGTCAGCCGGTCCACCGTCAGCACTCCGGTCAGTTCGTCAATGCTGACTTCAGCGAGATAGCAACCATATCCCCAGGCTTCCCCCGCATTTTCGTAGCGGACGGTCTCGGTCATATCTTCTGGTGGGAACAGTGTTCCTCCGGATTTTTCGAGGACATTTTGGGCGGCCTGCTTTAAGGCACTTCCGCCGATCGCGGTACTTCGGCTGGCCAGAGCACCGATCCCGTCCGGGCAGTCTTGTGTGTCCCCGTGAAAAAAGCTGATATCCTCAAAGGGGATATCGAAAATGTCTGACAGGATCTGGCGAAACGCGGTTTCCCGGCCGTGCCCCTGACTGCTGCTTCCAGTGGCCGCTGTGACCTTCCCGTTGCGATGGAGGGTCACGGTGGCACTTTCCCAGCCCTGACCGCAGGGTTCCACATAGAAAGAGAGGCCAAGACCGCTAAGTTCTCCGGACTTTCGTCGTTCAAGCACTGATTGGCGAAGGGCATGATAATCGCTTCTCCGCACCAGTTGATCAAGGGCTGCCCGATAGGTTCCGGAATCCTGTACAGCTCCCGCCATATTGGTCCGCGGGAGTTCTTCTTCTGCCAAAAGATTGTGGGACCGGATTTCCACAGGGTCCATATTGAGTTTTCGGGCGGCCGCATCTACCAGCCGCTCCATCAAGAGGGCAGCTTCCGGTCGACCTGCACCCCGGTAAATGCCGACAGGAGCCGTGTTGCTGGGCCGACCGACCGTGGTCGCATTGATATGCTTGATCCGGTATGGCCCCGGCAAAATTCTGGCGGCGTTCCAGGCCGGAATAGCGGCGCTGTTGGGGAGCCAGTGACCGAGAGGCGCTTCCACATCAGCCGACAGCGCCTGGAATGTTCCGTTCTTGTCAAAAGCCAGTCTCCCACGGCTTCTAAGACCCCGGCCGTGCGTAGCGGTTAGCAAATCTTCGTTTCGGGTGGAGGTCCATTTGACGGATCGCTTCAATTGGAAAGCAGCCCAGACTGTAAAAATCTCTTCCGGATAAAGGGAAGCTTTCATACCGAACGCTCCGCCAACATCTTTGGAGATAACCCGGATATTCTCTTTTGGAATATCCAGGATGCGTGAAAGCTCCTGCCGTGCCCGGTGAGGTGTCTGGCTGGCGATATGGACGGTTGCCTGATCGGTCTCTGCATCATAACCCACCGCGATAGCCCGGTTCTCCATGGGAGACGGGGCGAGGCGCGG
>DIYE01000093.1 GCA_002428885.1 Alphaproteobacteria bacterium UBA6062 | reverse complement strand
GCTATTATACAACGCTTATCGGCTGCGGTGTTGCGTCAGCGGTTGCCGCCTCGTTTAATGCACCGATCGCCGGAATGTTCTTCGCCCTTGAAGTGGTAATCGGCTCCTTCGCCACCCAGGCGGTGGCACCGATCGTTCTGGCGTCGGTTATCGGAACGGTGGTCAGCCGTATTCATCTTGGGGATTTTCCGGCCTTTATCATTCCTAACTACCAGATTGTCAGCTGGTGGGAAATTCCGGCCATTGGACTTCTCGGCGTCGTCTCAGCCATTGTCGCCCTTTTATTCATCTGGAGCATCGGCTTTTCCGAAAAGACCATTGACCGGTTCCGCATCCCGGACGTGCTTAGGCCGGCGGCGGGTGGTCTGGTGCTGGGTGTGATCGCCCTCTTCTTCCCGCAGATTATTGGGGCAGGCTATGAAGCGACCGACAGCGCGCTAAAAGAGGAATATGACCTGATCCTGCTGCTCTCTCTTATCGTGATCAAAACCATCGCGGTAGGCGTGACGACGGGCAGCCGGTTCGGCGGTGGTTTCTTCTCCCCGTCCCTGTTTATCGGCGCCATGACCGGCGGGGCCTTCGGTATTATCGCCGCCTCCGCTTTTCCGGAGATGGCGGCAAGCCACGGTCTTTACGCCATTATCGGCATGACGGCTGTCGCCTCCGCTGTTTTGGGGGCGCCCATTTCCACCATCCTTATCGTGTTCGAGCTGACCGGCGACTATAAAATCGCCATTGCCGTGATGATCGCCGTCGCCATGGCGACCCTGATTACCAAGCAACTGATCGGCCGCAGTATCTTCCAGACCCAACTGGCTCGACGCAATATCGATGTGAAGGAAAACAAGGCGCTGCGCTATCTGAAATACCGTCAGGTTCGCAGCATCATGGACCGGGAATTCACCGAAATCCCGGTGGATACCAAAATCCCGGAACTCAGGAGTATCGCCCGCAATACCCGCCACGATAAACTGGTGGTGGTTGATCCGGTGACCCATTCCTTTGTCGGACGGCTGGAATTTGCCGACCTCAAACCCCATGTCTTCGCAGATGAACTGGACGACACGCTGACCGCCCAGGATCTCGCTCATACGGGCAGTCCGGTTATCTTTCCCGAATCCAGCCTGAAATCCGCGCTGATCATTCTTACCAAATCGGGATTGGACTGCCTGCCGGTGATCGATACGGCCTCAGAGACCCGACTGATCGGCCTCTTGCATTATAAGGATGTGCTGCGGGAATATAACGATGCATTGCTGCATATGCAGGAAGAGAAGCCAACTAAAATTCTCGAGTGATTGATCATTGAAATAGATGACTCTGCCGCCGCTGATGGTTTATACCATGGCTCATGGATGACAGTTTCGATATTGCCAATTTTGACACCTCTCCGGCCCCGGCAGCCCTGGACCTTTCCTACCTGGACGGCCTGAATGACGGGCAGCGCTCCGCTGTGGAAGCCGTGGATGGCCCGGTTCTGGTTCTGGCCGGTGCAGGCACCGGGAAAACACGGGTCCTGATCACCCGCCTCGCCCATATCCTGAACACCAAAGCTGTTCAGCCCTGGGAGATCCTGGCGGTGACTTTCACCAACAAGGCCGCCGCGGAAATGCGGGAAAGGACCGCGAATATCGTCGGTCCTGCCGCCATCGATATCAAGCTCGGCACATTCCACTCCATCGGAGTCTGGCTGTTGCGCCGCCATGCGGAGCTGGTCGGCCTCGGCACCAATTACACGATCCTCGACACGGATGATCAGCTCCGGCTGCTCAAGCAGATCCTGACCGAGGAAGGGATCGATATCAAGAAATGGCCGCCAAGAGGTCTTGCCGCCATTATCGACCGCTGGAAAGACAAGGGCTTGCGCCCCGATCAGGTGGAAAAGATGGATGTGGAAGGCTTCGCCCATGGCCGGGCCGCCGCTCTCTACCGGATTTATCAGGAGCGTCTAAAAGCCCAGAATGCCTGCGATTTCGGCGATCTTCTGCTGCACCCGCTGGCCATTTTCCAGGCCCATCCGGATATCCTTCAGCAATATCAGAACCGCTTTCGCTATATCATGGTGGATGAGTATCAGGATACCAATGTGGCGCAGTATCTGCTGCTTCGCCTGCTCGCCCAGACCCACAAGAATATCTGCTGCGTGGGCGATGATGACCAGTCCATCTATGGCTGGCGCGGTGCGGAAGTGGGCAATATCCTGAAATTCGAGGATGACTTCCCAGGGGCGCAAATCGTCCGACTGGAGCGCAACTACCGCTCCACCTCCCATATCCTGGGGGCCGCCTCCGGACTGATTGCCAAAAATGAAGACCGCCTCGGAAAGACCCTGTGGACCGAGGATAATGACGGCGAGCAGGTGGTTCTCAAGGGCGTGTGGGACGGCAATGCCGAGTCCCGCTGGGTCGCCGAGGAAATCGAGAACCAGCAACGCAAAGGCACCTCCCTTAAGGATATCGCCATTCTTATACGGGCCAGTTTCCAGACCCGTGCCTTTGAGGAATGCTTCCTTTCCATGGGCATCAAATACAAGGTCATCGGGGGCCTCCGCTTTTATGAGCGCCGGGAGATCCGCGATGTGCTGGCTTATCTTCGGGTGATCAATCAGGCCGATGACGATCTGGCGTTTGAGCGGATTTATAACCTGCCCAAGCGGGGCATGGGAGTCAAGGCGCTGGATAATCTCCGGGCCATCGGCCGGGAACAGGGTCTCTCCCTCTCCCGCGCCGCCGAATATGCCGCCCGGAACAGCCTGTTCAAGGGTAAGGCGGCGACCGGCCTCGCTGAACTCGTGGAAGGTTTTAAAAACTGGCGCGACCAGAAAGATTTTATCCCCCCGTCCGAACTGGTGGAAACCGTGCTGGATGAAAGCGGTTATCTGCAGATGTGGAAGCAGGACAAATCCCCGGAGGCCGAAGGCAAGGTTGAAAACCTGAAGGAACTCTCCAAGGCCCTGATGGAATATGAAAGTCTCGGTGAGTTTCTCGAGCATGTGGCGCTGGTCATGGAGAATAACGAGGATAACACATCCGAAATGGTCAGCCTGATGACCCTGCATTCGGCCAAGGGCCTCGAATATGATGTGATCTTCCTGCCGGGCTGGGAAGAAGGCCTGTTCCCTCATCAGCGGGCACTGGATGAAAACGGCCTCAAGGCGCTGGAGGAAGAACGACGGCTCGCCTATGTGGGCATCACCCGCGCCAAGAAGCGCTGCTTTATCAGCCACGCCAGCAACCGGACCATTCACGGCCAGTGGCAATCCTCACTGCCGAGCCGCTTTGTGGATGAGCTGCCCAGGGAACATATCGCCGAAGACAGCGAATACGGCACCTACAGCCGGGAGCGACCGCAGGAGCAAAGCACCGCAAGCTGGCGCACCAATACCGCCACCCAGCTTTCCCATATCCTGGAGCGCCGGGCCGCCCAGAACCGCACATTAACGGATAACAGCACTAAACCGGTTAATGACGGAAATACCGGAATATCGATCGGTGACCGGGTCTTCCACCAGAAGTTCGGCTATGGCCGGGTGCTGACCAAGGACGGAACCAAACTGGAAGTCGCTTTCGAAAAAGCCGGCACCAAGAAAGTGATGGAAAACTTTGTCGACCCAACCTGATTTGTGGCAACTATCCGTCACCCTTCCGCTTCCTGACTCCGATACCGTTGAAGCAATTTTTGAGGATCATCTGCTAACCGCCTCCCTGACCGAGGTAAAAGCCGATGGCAGCCTCTGGCGGCTGGATATCCTGTTTGATCATAAACCGGACGCAGCTCTGGTCTCACAGGTCTCGGACCAATATGAGACAACCCTCGCCCCGCTCGAGCAAAAGGACTGGGTCTCCGAAAGCCAGAAGCAGCTCCCGCCCGTCGCGGCCGGCCGTTTTTACATCCATGGCTCCCATGATCCGAAACACAAAGCCATCTCCACCCATGACCTAACCATCGATGCGGGCCGGGCCTTCGGGACAGGCCTGCATGAAACCACCTATGGCTGCCTGCTGGCGATCCATGACCTGCATAAACGCAAAGAGATTTTCAACGCCCTCGATGTAGGCTGCGGCTCCGGCGTGCTGGCCCTCGCCATCGCCAAAGCCTGGGGCCGCCCGGTCCTGGCCAGCGATATCGACCCGGAGGCCGTGATCGTCACCAACGAAAACGCCACCCTAAACGGCCTCTCCCCCCTGATCC
>DIYE01000196.1 GCA_002428885.1 Alphaproteobacteria bacterium UBA6062 | reverse complement strand
ATATCCGCGGACAGAATGAGTTTCCGGGTTATTTCCTGTCCTTTGGGTGTTGAAGGGTCCAGGGTAAGACATTGTTTTCCGCGATTGACCTGTAGATATCCTGCGCCTGTACCGTCTTTCAGCGGAGCAATAAATCTATCTTCACCGCCGTCTCTTTTCTCCACACGAATGACGGTAGCCCCCAGATCCGCGAGAAGGCCTGTGCAATAGGGTCCGGCAATATATCTACCAAAATCAATGACCCGGATACCATCCAGTATGGCTTGCATGTGATATTCCTTGTTCTTTTGTTAAAGCCAATCAGGGTGTGACAGTCTTCTCTATCGCGTCAGCCGGTAGTTGCTCAGGTTTGCCCTGCGGGTCATTTGCCAGTAATCGACCAACCGCCACGGCATCACTGAAACCACTCGATTAGAGCTGTTGCGGTAGTAAGTTGACATGCCCTGGTGGGTCCAGATCAGGTTTTCATGAGCCTCGTCGACGTCAGAAATATAGGCATCATGAACCGACGGCTTTACGTCGACCGACATTATCTGTTCATCGGCCATCTGTTGCAGGCAATCGATAATATATCGGGCCTGGCATTCCGCCTGAAAGATAGCGCTTCCGCCATGACCGAGGCCGGTATTCGGTCCCTGCATACAGAAAAAATTGGGAAAGCTGGGAACTGTTATACCCAGATAGGCGCGAGGGTTATCCGGCGCCCAGGCGTCTTGCAGTTTTAGCGCGTCTCTGCCCGTCACGTTGAGGCGTGCCGCCATTTGTGTGACATGAAAGCCGGTTGCAAAAACAATGATGTCTGCCGGACGGGATTTGCCGTCGGCCGTCATAATACCGGAAGGTGATATTTCCTGAACAGGATCAGAAATGAGTGTGACGTGATCGCGCCGTAATGCGCCATACCAGCCATTATCCAGTAATATCCTCTTGCCGTAGGGCGGATAGGTTGGCAGGCATTTTTTGATAAGCTCTTCGTCTCCATTGAGCTCGTTGCGGATATGCTCTGTCAGCTCTTGACGATGTTTGTCATTGTGCCGATTGACGGATATCTCGGGATGTGGCCAATCGGGGTCTTTTCGCAATGTCGGTAACAGGCCATCCCCATATCGCCAAAGCATCGTAAAACGGAACCAGGCCGCATAAAAAGGGATTGTGTCAAGAAGCCACTGTGCCTCCTCCTCAATAGGATCATGATATCGAGGCACCGGACGCGCCCATTGAGCACTTCGCTGATAGATATTGAGAGCCTTAACATCCGGTGCAATGGTCGGCACGATTTGCATTGCTGATGCGCCGGTGCCGATAACAGAAACGGATTTCCCGGTGAGGTCGAGATTTTCAGGCCATTCAGCGGAATGAAAGATCTTGCCGCTGAATTGTTCCCTGCCGGGTATTGAAGGTACGGAGGGCGCATTAAGCTGCCCAATAGCGCTGACAACGGCTGTGGCAAGAAACTGTTTTTCTGTGCCTCCGGAGACGGCTTTGATGCTCCAGAGTTGTTTTGTTTCCAGCCAGTCCATAGATGTGACTTTGGTGTCGAAATGAATATGGGGCCGGATTTTAAGTTCGTCCGTTTTGCGGACGAGATAGTCTTGTATTTCACGTTGCGGAGAGAAGTAACGACTCCAGTTATGCCGCTGTCCAAACGAGAAAGAATACGCATGGCTTGGTGTATCGACACCGCATCCAGGATATATGTTATTGAACCATGTTCCGCCTGCTTCTGAGTTCTTCTCCAGAATGATAAAAGGAATACCGGATTTCTGAAGGCCTGCTGCAAGGGCGATACCACTGGCTCCTGCCCCGACAATCAGGACAGGTTCAGTGAAGAAAGCAGCAGGGTTTTTAGAAGAAGATGCGTTTTGATATCTGCTTGAAAACCCCATTTCCTCCCGCATCATGGGAGCATATTCCTCAGGCACATTTTCTCCCAGACAGTGAGACATCATTTTCTGCATCTGTGTGTTGCCGGGATCTGTAATTTCCGGCCTGGACGACCCTGAGGAGAGAGCATCAACGGCCGCTCTTTGGATTTCTTCAATAAGGTGCGGCGCCAGTCCCGCCTCTTCATTTGCAATTAATTTGCGATCCAGCTTTGGACAATAGGGAGGAGATAACCAGCGTTGGTCGGCCGTTAAATGATACAGAGTCATCAACAGAACCCGAATATCAGCCTTGGAAATTGCCTGTTCCAATTGATCTGATGACAGATCTGAGCCCAATGGTCTGTTCTTATTCTGGACAGTTTGGCTCATTTCAACGCTACCTTTTAGCTTTCGTTGAGACTGTATTCCCTCAATGCCAGCCAGTCTTTTATGGGAGCGAAAGTCGGAAAACGTCTTTTATTTTATGGGCTAACGGCGGTTGTCAGCTCTTTATATCAACGATTGTCAGGCGAATTTTGCCATATGTCTAATGTAAAGTATGGCACCATTCATTCGCTTGGCGCATGTCAGTCTTTGCGGTTCTGGCGTGAAAACTGTTCTTCCAGGCACTGCTTGAAGGCGCTTGCCGCCGGGGAGCGGGATTGGGTCAGGCTCGTCGCAAAAGCCATATGCTGATTTGGAAGATTGATCACATTTTCCAGCAGAAGGAATTTCTGCTGAAGTTCACCGAAAGTGGGGTTAAGACTGATCACAGGTGTATAGGCATCGGTTTGCGAAATCAGTGTCATGACTGTTTCAAAATCATCACAGATATATTTTGGCGATGGCGGCGGCAGACTGTGTTTGGCATGCAGTGCGGCAATGCCATTCTGCAGAGGTTGGACAAAAGAGGGCAGCAGGAGCGGTAATGCCAGGACATCCCGTTCCGTGACTTTCGGTTTTTCGGAAAGCGGGTGATCTGCTCTCAGCATCATGGCATGGTGAAAATCCGCGACGATGGAGATTTCGAGATCCGGCCACCTGCTCAGGATGCCGGCATGACCGATGACGGCATCAAGATTTCCGGCCGTTAATCCCCGTGCCAGCATATCCGCCGATCCGGTTGTCATTTCAATATTTAGGTTGGCGTTGGTTTTTGCAAGATGACCCAGGGCACTGGCGATAAACCGCTGATAGGCTGCGGGTGTAATACCAAGACGGAAGCGTCCTGTGTTAAGCTCCCTGAAATCTTTGACATCCGTGATCAGGTTTTCCACGTCCCCGATGATCTGCTGGGCGCGCTTGACAAAACTGGCTCCCATATCCGTTACGCGGACGCCTCTCGGTAATCTGATAAAGATCTGAATACCAAGCTCAGCTTCAACTTCGGCAATACTTCTGGTCAGAGCCGATTGCGTTATGAAAAGCACCTCTGAAGCCCGGGTGACGCTTTCGAGGCGGGCTGTTTCAACCACATGCCTGAGTTTTTTTAGATCAATAGCCATGATGAGTTCGGGGCCCTATCGGGGTTGTTGCGTGACCTTCTCCTGAATGAACTGATTGATGTCGTCTTCTGAATAGCCTGCTTCTTTCAGGATTTCCATACTCTGCTCGCCCAACTGAGGCGGCAGGCTGCGGATGGTGGACGGGGTTTTTGAAAAGCGGATGGGCGGATCCACCATCCGCAAGGTTCCTTCTGTCGGATGTTCTTCAAAGCGCCAGAATCCCGTAGCATGAAGTTGTTCATCTTCCAGCAGTTTTTCCTTGGTCATGACAGTTTGCACAGGGATATCATGGGCATCCAGGATCTCCTGCCATTCAGCGGATGTGCGCGTTGCGACGATGTCGGCTAAAAGACCATAGACTTCTTCGGAATGGGCAACCCGGGTCGCCAGGCTTTCGAACCGGGGATCATCTTTCAGGTCCTCCCGTCCGGCAATATCAAAAAGATCCTGCCAGTTTCGATCCGTATAAGGCAAAACGGCGAGATATCCGTCTTTGGTTGCGTAAGGTTTGCGCATGGTATTGAGCAGCCTTTCATACCCCATGCCGGCAATGGGCGGCTCAAAACAGGCGCCATAGAGATGTTCGACCATGACGAAATCAACAAGGCTTTCAAACATGGGAACTTCAATGGCCTGACCGCCGTTGCCCCGTTCCCGGCTGACAATCCCGGCCAGTATGGCTGATACAAGATTAAGGGAAGAGGCTTTATCGGCAATAATGGTCGGTACATATCTCGGCTGGTCCGACGTGACCGTCAAAAGATCCGCCAATCCTGAA
>DIYE01000194.1 GCA_002428885.1 Alphaproteobacteria bacterium UBA6062 | reverse complement strand
TGAAAAAAGCCCTTCAAAAGACCAGATCGGCTGGGACGTATTGATCAATGCAGATGAGGAAATCGGCTCTTTCGGTTCCCGCCGGACCCTGACGGATTTTGCTTCCCGCGCCCATATCGGCCTGGTTTATGAACCCTCACTGGCCGATGGTACGCTGGCCGGTGCCCGCAAAGGCAGTGGTAATTTTTCGTTGGTTGTCCGCGGCAAGGCCGCTCATGCCGGGCGGGAGCACCATCTGGGCCGCAACGCCATTGCAGCCCTTGGAAAAGCCGTTCAGAAAATTGATGCCCTGACGGGAGGATGCCCTGATCTAACGGTCAATGTAGGACATATCAGCGGCGGCGGTGCTCTCAATGTGGTGCCAGATCTGGCGATCTGCCGTTTCAATGTTCGCATCAGCGCTCCAGACGACCGAAGCTGGTTCCTGAATGAGTTGGAGCAGATCACTGCTGAGATCAGCATTGCAGATGGTATTCAGGCTTCCCTGCACGGCGAATTTACCCGGCCGCCCAAGCCCATGACACCGTCGCTTGCGCAGCTGTTTGATCTATTGAAAAGTTGCGGGTCGGATCTTGATATCCCGGTTTCCCATAAACCGACAGGCGGATGCTGTGACGGCAATAACCTGGCGGCAGCCGGGCTTCCCAATATCGATACGCTGGGCGTAAGGGGGGCAAACATCCATTCGGAGCAGGAGTTCATGATCAAGGAAAGCCTGACTGAGCGCGCCAAACTGACAGCTCTTCTCCTTCATAAACTGGCATCCGGCGAAGCCGCCTTTCCGGCAAGGGAAGCTGTATCATGATTGTTATCCGTAAAGCTCGGCTTTCCGACCTGGACTGTCTGATGAAAATCTCCACGGCGACCGGCAGCGGCATGTCTTCAATGCCCACCAATCTGGGTTCCTGGCAAGCAAAACTGCAAAGCAGTGAGGAAAGCTTCTCCAAACGGATCAACGCCCCCGGCGGCGAGACCTATTTTATGGTCATGGAGGACACGGAAACCCGCGAAATTATCGGGACAACCGCCATCTATGCCGGTGTCGGCCTGGAGCAGCCTTTCTATTCCTATAAAGTCTCCACGCTGATTTCCATGTCCAAGGAACTGGACAAGAAAAACCAGATGGAGGTTCTGCATCTGGTCAATGACTTCACCGGCAGCACAGAAATCGGATCCCTTTATCTGGATCCGGCCTATCGCAAAGACGGAAACGGCCGTTTTCTGTCCCGCTGCCGCTTTCTGATGCTAGCCGATTTTCCGGATCGGTTCGGGGAAACCATCATTGCGGAAATGCGCGGCTGGCAGGACGAAGAGGGGCACTCTCCTTTCTGGGAACAGCTTGGCCGTAAGTTTTTCGGCCTGGGCTTTGAGAATGCCGACTTTATGAGCGCAGTGAAAGGCAATCAGTTTATTACGGACCTGATCCCCCGCTATCCCATTTATGTGGATCTTCTGCCGGAAGCAGCACAGGAGGTTATAGGCGTTCCTCATGCGGCCTCCAAACCGGCCCTCAAACTTCTGGAGAAGGAAGGGTTTCGAAAGAGTGGTTATGTGGATATTTTCGATGGCGGCCCGACAGTTCAGTGCCAGATCCGCAATATCGCAACGGTTCAGAGTTGCGGTCAGGGTGTTGTAGACATCATCACCGCCGATAGTGATCTTGCAGGCCACGACAGCGTGATGATCAGCAATACGATCCTTCAGGATTACCGTTTTGTCCGGGGCAGCGTGCGGGCCAATCCGGATAACGGTCTGACCATCGGCAAAAGTGTTGCAGAGGCACTGGGCATCAACACCGGCCATACCATCAGCTATGCGGCATAAGGATTGAGACATGCATCAGGGAAAACTCCATATCGGCGGTAACTGGCATACGGGTAACGGTGTCGCTATGACATCTGAAAATCCGCAAACCGGAGATATTTTCTGGCAGGGAAATGCTGCCACAAATGCCAATGTGGATGCCGCTGTTCAGTCGGCCAGAGATGCCTTTCCGGCCTGGGCTTTAAGTCCGCTGGAGGAGCGCATCACAATTATCCGCCGCTATCAGGAAATCCTGAAAGAACAAAAAGAGCAAATAGCTGCCCTCATCGCTCGGGAAACAGGAAAGCCGGGCTGGGAAGCCCTCACCGAAGCAGCCACCATGATCGGCAAAGTCGATCTGTCCCTGACATCTTTTGAAGACCGGACAGGTGAAAAAGAAAATGCTGCTCCCGGGGCAACAGCGAGGCTACGCCATAAACCCCATGGCGTTGTCGCCGTCTTCGGTCCCTATAACTTCCCGGGACATCTGCCCAACGGTCATATCGTACCGGCTCTTATTGCCGGGAATACCATTATCTTTAAACCCAGCGAACTGACCCCCGCCGTGGGTGAGAAAATGGTTGCCTGCTGGGAAGAAGCCGGTCTGCCTGCCGGTGTTCTCAATATTGTGCAGGGCGCCGCTGATACGGGAATAGCTCTTAGCTGCCACGATGATTTAGACGGGTTGTTCTTTACCGGAAGCTCCCGGACCGGAACACTTCTGCATGCGGAGTTTGGAGGCAAGCCCGGGAAAATTCTAGCCCTTGAAATGGGCGGTAACAATCCGCTTGTTATCTCCGACATCTCCGATATCAAGGGTGCAGTTTATCACACCCTGCAATCAGCCTTTATCACGGCCGGACAGCGCTGCACCTGTGCCCGGCGACTGATATTACCTTCAGGCCCGGTTCAGGATGACTTTCTGGACATGCTGCTGGATGCTACATCGCGGATCACGGTTGGACCGGACAGTGAGGAAGAACCTCCTTTTATAGGCAGTGTTATTTCCAATCAGGCGGCGGATCGCCTGTTACGGGCACAGTCCGACTTGCAGGACCTGGGCGGCGAAAGCCGAGTTGCCATGTCACGGCTCATCGAAGGCAAGCCTTTCCTGCGGCCAGGCGTTATCGATGTCACGGCGATCCAAGACCTGCCGGATGAAGAATATTTCGGACCGCTTCTGCAGGTCATCCGGGTTTCTGATCTGGAAGAAGCCATAGAGACGGCCAACCGGACCCGCTTCGGCCTGTCCGCCGGGATCTTCACGGATGATGCGTCCGAATATGAACGCTTCCTCACCCTGTCCCGCGCCGGTATCGTCAACTGGAACCGTCCCTTGACAGGCGCCAGCGGTGCTGCACCCTTTGGCGGTATCGGCGCCAGCGGCAATCATCGCCCCAGCGCCTATTATGCGGCCGACTATTGCGCCTATCCGGTTGCTTCCATTGAAGCGGAGCAGGCGGATCTCCCGGAAACTTTGAGCCCCGGGATTCACCTTCCATGACCTATCAGGAATTTAATTTCGACGGCCTTGTGGGGCCAACCCATAATTTTGCCGGTCTGTCCCATGGGAATGTCGCATCCGCCAGTAACCGGGCCAGCCTGTCCAATCCAAAGTCCGCAGCCTTGCAGGGATTGGAAAAAATGAAAGCGCTGGCAGATCTTGGGGTCGGACAGGGTGTCCTGCCACCGCTTGAACGCCCCCATATGCCAACCCTTCGCTCTCTCGGCTATTCAGGGACAGACGCGGAGATTCTGTCAAAAGTGCAGAAAGCTGCCCCGGCCCTTCTGGCCTCCTGTTCTTCAGCCTCCTCCATGTGGGTCGCCAATGCAGCGACGGTCAGCCCGTCTCCCGATACAGACGATGGCAGGATCCATTTTACGCAGGCGAACTTAAGTGCCATGTTCCACCGGTCCATAGAGCATCCGGATACAGGGCGGGCTCTAAAGCGCATTTTTGCGGATAAACGGTATTTTCAGCATCATCCGGCGCTGCCGTCCGGCCTGCATTTTTCCGACGAGGGAGCCGCCAATCACACGCGCCTTTGTCCGGATCACGGAGTGCCCGGGATCGAGATTTTCACCTTTGGAAAAACGGCCTTCGACGGGTCAGCACCGGCGCCGGTTAAGTTCCCGGCCCGGCAGACCCGGGAAGCTTCCGAAGCCATTGCAAGATCTCACGGCATTGACCCGGCCAGAACAGTTTTTGTCCAGCAGCATCCCGACGTGATCGACGCCGGCGTCTTTCATAATGACGTCATCGCCGTCGGATCAAAAAACTGCCTGTTTTATCATCAGGACGCCTTTCTGAATAAAGATGCTTTTCTCAAGGAGCTGTCAGAAAGATATGATGGGAATGATCTCGCACTGATTGAAGTGCCCCGCGAGGCCGTCTCGGTCCAGGAAGCGGTTTCCACTTACCTTTTCAATACACAGCTTGTCGCCCGAACAGACGGCACTGACGCCTTGCAACTGATCGCCCCCATGGAATGCCGGGAGAATAACCGGGTCCACGATTATCTGGAGCATCTTCTGACCCTGGATACCCCTATCCGGTCCGTCACCTATCTCGATGTCAGGGAAAGCATGCGAAATGGCGGCGGCCCGGCTTGCCTTCGCCTGCGTGTCGTCCTGTCTGAAGAAGCCAGGGGCAGCATCCAGGCTCGCGTTTTTCTGGATGATAGTCTTTACGAAGATTTGAAAAGCTGGGTGAAACGCCACTATC
>DIYE01000027.1 GCA_002428885.1 Alphaproteobacteria bacterium UBA6062 | reverse complement strand
TCTTCCCGATCCTGCATCCGCGTGTCACTGCCCGAATTGACATCAATGACGATCAGGGCTTCCGTTCGCTCAACGGTTAGCCAGCCGCCGTTGGGGAGCGTTACCTCTTTTTCAAGCGCTTCCTCAATCTGTTCCTCAATCGCTTCCCGGTCAAAAAGCGGCTCCGGCGCGGTGTGGAGTTCCAGGGAAAGATCCTGCCTCGCCTTTTGTAGCGTTCGGTATGCTGCCGCCTGATTGACGATAACCTTGTCCCCCGGCTGACAGAGTGTTTCGATCGCTGACAGAAAGGGAGGGACGGGGGAGGATAGCGCTCTTGGTTTCCGGTCCCGCTCAATGTCTGCCTGCAGGTCCTGCCACCGGGTTTGCAGATCGGCGACTTCCTGTTTGAGGCGATCAGAAGAGATATGTGCCGCATCGGTTCGGACGGTCAGGTGGCCTTCTTTTATAAAAGACCCGAGATCTTCCGCCAGCCGAGTTTGATCCGCTTTCTCCCCGATTTTTTTGGAGATTGTCAGGCCTTTTCCGTCCGGTTTGAAGATCAGATAAGGGCTTTCAAGCCGGATAAAGGCACTTAGGCGGCTTTCTTTCCCCCTTTGGGGGAGGCTTATCAGCTGAACCGGGAGTTTCTGCCCTTCATGTAGGGTGTCTTGAAGGGAGGTTGGGATATCGGATTTTTTGAGAAATCCCGTTTGAGAACCGCCAAGGTCAACGAAGGCGGCGTCCAGGCTTTTATCAATGCTGGCGATCCGGCCCAGGTAAATCTGGCCGGGCTCGGGCGGCAGGTCTTTGGGATAGATCCGGATATCGGTGAGTGTTCCTGCTTGCAGGCGGGCCGCGCGGGTGCCATATAGTCCGATATCAATAAGGAGCTGGTTGCTCACCGGTTTTCAGCCGGCATCAGGCTCGACTGTTTCCACACGTCAAAGCCGTTGCCCGACAACATTGTTGCAAGCTCATGGATCGGCAGGCCGACAATATTGGAATAGGAGCCCTGGATCTGCCGGACAAGGAGACTGCCAAGCCCCTGAATGGCGTATGCCCCGGCCTTGCCCTGCCATTCACCGCTGGCCAGATAACTTTGAATGTCATGTTCATCCAGGGTCTTGAAAATAACGGCACTGCTGACGGTTCTTTTCCGTAAGGTGCCATCCGGCAGGACCAGGGCCATGCCCGTGTGAACCCTGTGCCGCCGTCCGGACAGCATGGAAAGGTAGCGTCGGGCCTCTTGTTCATCCGCAGCCTTGCCAAGCGCTCGTCGCCCAACGGCAACCACCGTATCGGCGGCGAGGATGTAGGCATCCGGATGTCGCACGGCAACTGCGGCAGCTTTTTCCGCTGCCAGGCGGGAGGCAAGATGGGACGGTTTTTCACCGTCGCCGGGTATTTCTGGAATGTCGGCCGGATCAATGCTGTCCGGCGTCAGGCCAATCTGCGCCAGGAGTTCCTGTCGCCTGGGGGAAGCGGAAGCGAGGACCAGTTTTGGTCCGTTATTCAAGAGCATGGTCTGGTCTGTCTGCTCTTTCTGTCCGGCATGTCGCACGGAGATACTCCCATGACCCTTTAAGTTCCGGCTTATTTATAGCGGAAAGTAATGCGACCTTTGGTCAGATCGTAAGGGGTCATTTCAACGGTCACTTTGTCGCCCGCCAGAACACGGATCCGGTGCTTGCGCATTTTACCGGCGGTATGGGCCAGCACTTCGTGATCGTTCTCAAGCTTTACCCGGAACATCGCGTTGGGCAGAAGCTCGGTTACTGTGCCTTCAAACTCCAAAAGCTCTTCTTTAGCCATGAATTACCTAATTCAGTTGTTGTAAAGTGGGTGCAAAATGAGACGCATTCAGGAAAAATGCAAGCTTTAGTTTGTCTTTTTAGCCCTAAAGCCGCCTTTTAGAGCGTCTCTACTGTCTCGCATTATAGCATATATTAGTATATAGCCTAGACGAGCGGGGCAGGGCTTGTGGAAAAACGGCTCCGGATCCGCTGATAGAGATCATCCCTGACTTGCCGGTAAGCATTGAGACGCATCTCCCGGTTCCCTTCGATGGTGGAGGGGTCAACGGTTACCCAGTATTCAACATCACAGGCAACGGCGCGGGTTATCTCTTCCGCTTTCAATTTGGCTTCCGGGGACAGGGTGATAATCAGATCGAACGAACTGTCATTCAGTTCGTCAAAGCTTTTGGAAGAATGCTGGGAGGCATCCAGTCCGATCTCGTCCAGCACCTCGATAGCGAAGCCGTCAATATCGATGACATTCACACCAGCACTGTCCACATAGATCTTCTGCCCGAACAGGCTTTTGGTGATCGCTTCCGCCATGGGGGAGCGGATGCTGTTATGGGTACAGGCAAACAACACACTGCCGGGAGGGCCGGAAGATGCCGGGTGGAGAGGCATGGACATTACCCCCTAGCCCCGGATATGCAGAACGCAAATCAGTGTAAAGAGGCGGCGTGCCGTATCGAAGTCGGTTTCAACTTTGCCGTTGAGCCGCTCCAGCAGTAATTCGGTCCCTTCGTTATGAAGGCCGCGGCGTCCCATATCAATGGCTTCAATCTTCGACGGAGATGCTGTTTTGATGGCGTCAAAATAGCTTTCGCAAATATGGAAATAGTCGCGGATAACCCGCTTGAACGTAATGACCGGTAGGGGCAGGCGAAGGAGGGTCTCGTTGTCATCCTCCGTTCGGATATCGAAAATCAGCCGGTTGTCTTCGATGCTGAGATGCAAAGAGAAAGGACCCCGGTCCTGTTGCTCACAAATGGTGAACTGGTTGAGATCGAGCAGATCGAAGATGGCGACCTTCTGCTCATGCTCGATATCAGCGTTCCGCCGGACAACGGATTTCTCATCCAGTGTGATATTGACGATACGCTGATGATCGGAAGACATGGGGCTTACCTTTTTGAGTTATCGTTCATTTCGGCATATTCAGGCGGATGGCAACGGAAAGCGCATGCGCGCCAAGCCCTTCAGAATTAGCCAGACTGACAGCGGCCGGACCTATTTTCGACAGGCCGTTTGCATCCAGCTTTATCAGGGATGAGCGCTTCATGAAATCCAGTGTTGACAGTCCGGACGAGAAGCGGGCCGTACGGGCTGTCGGCAGCACATGATTAGGACCGGCCACATAGTCACCGATCGCTTCCGGTGTATAGCGGCCCATGAAGATGGCACCGGCATGCCTGATTTTCGTGGCCAGGTCTTCCGGATCATCAACACAAAGTTCCAGATGTTCCGGTGCTATCCGGTCGACAAGCGGAGCTGCGGCATCTATATCGGAAGTGACGATAACCGCGCCGTAATCCCGCCAGCTTGCAGCGGCGATGTCACTTCTGGACAGGGTTTGCAAATGGGTTTCGACCGCCTTCTCCACATCGGCTGCAAATGCTGCGCTATCCGTGATCACGATGCTCTGGGCAACCGGGTCGTGCTCTGCCTGGGATAACAGGTCAGCGGCAATCCAGGCCGGATCGTTCTTATCATCGGCGACAACAAGGATTTCCGACGGGCCGGCAATCATGTCAATCCCGACGGTTCCGAAAACCTGTTTCTTGGCCGTTGCCACATAGGCATTGCCGGGACCAACGATCTTGTCGACGGGGGCGATGGTTTGTGTGCCATACGCTAGCGCTGCCACTGCCTGCGCGCCGCCGATACGGTAGATTTCATGAACGCCGCATAAATCGGCAGCGGCCAGAACCAGCGGATTAATCACCCCGTCCGGGGTCGGAACAACCATCACCAGGCGTGTGGCACCGGCTACTTTGGCAGGGATGGCATTCATCAGGACGGAGGACGGATAGGTTGCCAGACCGCCTGGTACATACAAGCCGACATTCTCAATAGCCGTCCAGCGATAACCAAGCTCAATACCGTCGGCTTCTTCATAGCGCAGATCTTCCGGCTTTTGACGGCGATGATAGTCTTCAATACGCGCGGCCGCTGTCTTGAGAGCCTCCAGCGTTTCTGCATCGCAATTTTGGATGGCTTCCGAAATCTCCCGGTCCGTGACCTTGAGATCCGCGCCGGAGGTCAGGGAAAGCCGGTCAAATCGGTTCGTATAATCGATAACCGCAGCATCTCCTGTTGCCCGGACGCTGGCAATGATATCGGTAACCGCAGCGTTCACATCCGCATCGGTTTCGCGCTTCTGGGTCAGGAGGGATTTAAAGTTCTGCTCAAAATCCGCATCTGTCGTTGATAATCTAACGGGCATCGACAATGCTCCTGAAGGTCTGGATCCAGTTATTCATCTCCGTTGACCGGGTCTTGAGCGCCGCACGATTGACGACCAGTCTGGACGTGATGTCGAGAATTTTTTCCACTTCTACGAGACCATTTGCCTTCAGAGTAGCACCGGAAGAGACAAGATCGACAATCCGGCGGCACAGGCCTAATCCCGGCGCAAGTTCCATGGCGCCAGAGAGTTTGATGCATTCCGCCTGAATTCCCTGCGAAGAGAAATACTGATGGGTCAGATGCGGATATTTGGTTGCGATCCGAACATGACTCCAACGGCTCGGATCCTTATCGTCCTCCATATCTGTCGGCTGGGCAACAGCGAGATAACAGTGACCGATATCCAGATCCACAGGTGCATAGATCTCAGGATAATTATGTTCCAGAAGGACGTCATTTCCGGCAACCCCCAACTGCGCGGCACCAAAAGCAACAAAAGTTGCCACGTCGAAGGATCGGACGCGAATAATCGAAATATGTGGATGATTGGTCTTGAAATGGAGCAGGCGGCTGTCCGGATCATCAAAGGCAGCTTCAGGCTCGATACCGGCGGCTCTCACCAGCGGCATGACTTCTTTCAAAATACGCCCTTTTGGCAGGGCAATGACCAGTTCTTCAGTCGAAGACACGATTTCGCTCCGTTTTGACACTGACTGTTTATCAGCAATGCCTTTCTATTTAGTTTAGGGGCCTGGCCCTATGCGGGTGAAGAGGTATCCGGTTCCGCGTCCTCATGATGGGGAACATGATCCGTATCCCAGGCATCTCCCACATCTGTCAAGGTGATATCAATGCATTCCACAGATAGTTTCAGGGTTGCACCGCCGGCGAAGTGAACCAGCAGGTCGGCCTGCCCGTCTTCACCGGCTTTGCACTCGATATCCAGAAGTTCCATGGCTTCCGTCGGTTTGTCTTGCGAAAGACCAAGCGCTTTAACAGATAAGACATCGGCACAATGCAGGCCGGTTCGAATACGTTTGTTTTGGGACGATGTCTTGTTTTTCTTTTCCCACATAAAGCGGGAGGCTGTCAGGGTAAAGCTCCGTGACTGGGATGCATAACCCATCTCGCCTGGGCTTGTGATAGCCCCTTCCAAAGCCGAGGAGAGAATGGTGACATCCTCAGCCTCCGCAGCTTTTAGCTTCAATCCTTCAGACACGATCCGGTTCCGCCTATCTCTATTCGCCTTGTATGCGCAGGATGTCCGCACCACAGGCTGCCAGTTTTTCTTCCAGCCGCTCATAGCCGCGGTCAAGATGATATACCCGATTGATAACGGTTTCTCCGCTCGCTGCCAAGCCTGCAAGCACGAGTGACACCGAAGCTCTAAGATCAGTCGCCATCACCTGAGCGCCAACCAGCTGATCAGCCCCACGGACCAGCGCCGAATGCCCGTGTACGTTAATATTGGCACCAAGGCGTGTCAGTTCGGGAACATGCATGAAGCGATTTTCAAAAATAGTCTCCGTAATCATGGAGGCACCCTTTGATACTGTCATCAGCGCCATGATCTGCGCCTGCATATCTGTCGGATAGCCGGGATAGGGTTGCGTCATCACATCAACGCCCTTGATGGGAGATGCGGGATCCCGGGAAACGATTAGTCCGTCCTCTGTTTCTTCTACGGAGACGCCGGCGGCTGTCAGTATTTCGAGAACCGAACTGATGAGAGAGGCATCAGTGTTGGTGAGCTCGATCCGACCGCCGGCAATAGCGGCAGCGATAGCGTATGTGCCGGTTTCGATCCGGTCAGGCATCACTTTATAGTCCGCACCCTGCAGGGTCGGCTGCCCTTCAATGACCAGCCTGTCGGTTCCTTCTCCTTCAATCTTGGCTCCCATAGCCGTCAGCAGGCGGACCAGATCGGTAATTTCAGGCTCCTTGGCCGCATTTTCAAGGACGGTTGTTCCTTCGGCAAGACAGGCTGCCATCAGCAGGTCTTCTGTCGCCCCGACCGAGACTGTTTCGAAGCGGATCTCTGCTCCCTTAAGGCCGTTCGGTGCCTCTGCAACCATATAGCCGCCGTCAATATCGATTTTGGCACCCATGGCCTCAAGACCATCCAGATGCAGGTTCATGGGGCGGGTGCCAATAGCACAGCCACCGGGCAGAGAGACTTTCGCTTTCCCTTCGCGGGCGAGAAGGGGACCGAGAACCAGAGCACCTGCCCGCATCTTACGAACGATATCATACGGCGCTTCCGTGCTGGTAATGCTGGTTGCGGTCAGCGAAATGGCCCGCCCATTACAGTTTCCGTTTCCGTTGCTCTGACCGTTGAGATGAGCCTGGACGCCATGTTGACAGAGCAGGTTTATCAAGGTCGAGATATCTGCCACATGAGGCAGATTGCTCAATGTGACCGTCTCATCTGTCAACAAACAGGCTACCATCAGCGGCAAGGCGGCATTTTTAGCGCCGCTGATTTCGATTTTTCCATTGAGCGGCTTGCCACCGCGAATACGAATGCTATCCATTTATTTTCTGTTTACCTGTCGGCAGGAAAGTTTCTGCCGTGAGTCTTAAAATGTGAAAAGGAGCCTGGATGATCCAAGCTCCTTGAGTTCCTTAATTGTGTCATCCGATTATGGTCAGGATAGGGCGCTTATAGGCGCGGTAAAGTTACCCCTTCCTGTCCCATATATTTCCCGGCACGATCCTTATAGGAGACTTCACAAGGTTCGTTCCCTTTCAGGAACAGAAACTGGCAGGCTCCTTCATTGGCGTAGATCTTCGCGGGCAGCGGTGTGGTATTGGAAAATTCCAGCGTAACATGTCCTTCCCATTCCGGCTCCAGCGGCGTCACATTGACAATGATCCCGCAGCGGGCGTAAGTGGACTTGCCGAGGCAGATAACCAGGACATCTCTTGGAATTCTGAAATACTCAACCGTTCTCGCCAGCACAAAAGAATTCGGCGGAATAACGCAGACATCAGTTTTGCGATCAACAAAGCTGTCGTCAGAAAAAGCTTTGGGATCCACTGTCGCTGAATCAATATTGGTGAAAATTTTAAATTCGTCGGAGACCCTGGCGTCATATCCGTAGGAAGAAAGTCCGTAGGAAATCATATCTTCCCGCTTCTGGCTTTCCACAAACGGTTCAATCATTCCCTGATTTTGTGCGGCTGACCGGATCCACTTATCGGACAGGATGGACATTTAAGACAGTCTCCAGAATTTAGGCTACATACAACCTAGTACAAAATTCGGGCCATCTTATAGAAGTCTTGCCTAAGGGCCAAGATATATCCGGTCCTGACCTAATCAAAGAGCCGGTTTTTGTTTTTAATGGCGTCCGGGGCTTGCTCGCCCCGGCCTCTTTGCAGGGATTTTCTCCTTTTGAGATTATCCCTTAAAGCACCGGCGAGGCGATCCGTTTTCTCCTCGCGCTGCTTTTGTTTCTTGGTAATGCCGTCCTTTTGCGTTGTCATAAAACCTACCAGCTAAAGACTGAATTTCCGTCAGGGTATGATTACCGCTATTTCTGTATTTTGGCAATCTGTCCGGAAATCTAAAGCTGCCAACCGGTAGGTTCTACCATTAAACGGCTTCTTTCTGTCCGCTTTGCTTGCTGCGCGGATCGGAAAGTGCCCGAATAAGGCCATTGACGGAAGCCCGTACGGACGGATCTGTGATTTCATTGTAATTCCGAACGAGTTCTATGGTTGCCCGGCCTTTGCCACCATGCTCCATGGGGGTTGATGTGGACGGGAACTGAAGGTCGTTAAAGAAATAGGACACTTCGACTTGCAATTTTAACGCTAGTTCAAACAGGCGGCCGGCGGAAATCCGGTTGGCACCGGTTTCGTATTTTTGCACCTGCTGATATGAAATCCCGAGCGCTTCTGCTAGCTGCAGCTGTGTTAGTCCCAATTGAGTTCTTCTGGTCCGGATCCGTTCTCCGACATGGTCTCCGACCCGTTTTGCAATTTTGGACATTAAAACACTCCCTCACTTTCTAAAATTCAACTAAATGTTTAAAATTTTCAACGTATTACTCAAAAATGTTTATCATTTTAAACAGTTTTGAAGCGATAGTTCTGTAAACTGTTCTCGTTATGAGAAACTTCTTATATGAACTAGATTCCTGCTTTGGTCGGTCCGGTTATTCGATTGAAGTCAGGAATAACATGCAGGAGTTTGCGGCACTGCGTAGCAAAACTCCTGATCACGCGTTGGTTGTACCAACCTTCGATTACACCAAATCTGATCAATCTGGCAGCCGTTGGATTCTGGTCTCCGACAAGAAAGGAAATCCTGCAGCCTTTGGTGCGTTTAAGAGGCTCCGCATCACCGACTTGGCGGATCTCATCAGTTCGGGGAAAATCTGGTACGACGATCCCCCTTTCGCTCGCATGAACATTCGATGCGATGCAGATTTTGTCTCCGGTAACTGTTTCTACCGGGGCGGAATGTATGTTTATCCGGGGCACCGCAAATCCGGCCTGCCCTGGGGTATTGCGACTTATGCCCAGACCGTTGCCGCGCTTGAAGGCATAGACTGGATTGTCGGACAAGCCTTTGAAGAAATTGTTGAAAGAGGCATACCTGTTCATACTTATGGCTTTGAAACGGTCGAATTGCAAAGCGAGTATGTCGGTCATTGTCCGCTCAAAGGCCCCCTTAATGGGGGGAAAAGTGCTCTTTATCTTCTCACTTGTAGTCGAGCCTTTTTCATGAACAACATCCGGATGTCCGGAAACATCCTGATACCGGGTAGCGATAAGGAGCTGGTTGCTGCTGCCTTCGAATTCAAGATGATTCACGATACGAAGAAAGGAGCGCGGGGTGCCGCTTAAAATTGTTTCCAAGCTGCAACGATCTTTGTGATCTTCCTTGACGGCGCGATAGACCTCTCTCAGATTAACCACATAATCGACATTAGGTAAGTCGATCAGTCTGGCGCCGTTAAGGTCCATCCCGTTTTCCAGAAGGCACCTTCTGTCATAGCGTTTGAAAAAATAGTGATCCGGATCATCTGCCGTCACATCCACCACATGCCACATCCAGTCCGGGCAGATAGTGGTTTCCAGTTCAAATACATCACCTGCATTAAGCTTGTAATTTTTGAAATGAAGCCAACGGGCCAGTGAGTCGCCTTGACTGTCCAGGATATGGACGGAACCTGGCGGAAACTTCGTTGTTTGTCTCACTGGGGTCATGTTTTCCTCCGTACGGTATATCCGGAAACCCTTCCAAAGATTACACCGGTCGGTCTTCTATTCTCTCAAGTTGAAATTATTAGGATTTAAAATCAACAGTTAAACTGTACACTTGTGGAAACACATTTGAATCATTCTAGTCTCTTGCTTGTCAGATCAATCAGGTTTTTTGTTTGTTCTAGAAGATTAATATATTGATCCATAAGGATTTTTGTCCCACGAACATATTTTCGCTTTTTGTCACCGTCGATAGTATACAATTCAATCAGATTTTCTTTTTCCATCTTGGCGAGGGTTTTGTAAAGACTGGAGCGCTGCAGGTTTGTATAGGCTGAAAGAGCCGAAATATCGATCGGCATATTGACCATTTCAGCCGACATGAGGGCGCCGGCGACAAGATACTGGTTGAAGTTCTTAAGGCCCGGGGAATCATGCCTGCTTTTCCTGAGGGCCTCGTGAAAGCCTGAAAGGACCCGATACTCTTCCTTGCTGCAATTACGGCCCAGAAATTGAAGAGTCGGTATAGAAGGCACTGTTTATCGCTCAAATCGCACGGGGTTGAAAATAGAACATACCGCATGAAGGCGAATTATAGCGTAAATTAGAACATGATATCTATTCATAAGAACAAAAAAAATACATCTCCCATATTATTGCCTAACATGCAGTCCGAACAGCGGAAGACCTCTTAAAAAGACAGGCCGAAAAGGGCTGAAGCGCTTTTTTCACAAACTCTTTGACAAGGGAACAAAACCTTCTATATTCCGCGCAGTTCACACCTGACACGCCGCCGTAGCTCAGAGGTAGAGCACTCCCTTGGTAAGGGAGAGGTCCGGAGTTCAAGTCTCCGCGGCGGCACCATCAAACATTTCAGGCAAAAAATCACTCATTTTTTCTCCTAACATATTGAATGGTAAGGATGTTTGGGGAGTTCTATATCCTTCTTTGCGACTGTATAGAAGCGGCTCGTTAAACACCAGTTTCAGCACCAGTCTTTTCAGTTCAAACACACCCGAAGCCCAGACTTTATGCGGGTTTGAGAGAAACTTCAGCGATAGTTCTAGACTCTCGTCGAAGGGGGGCGGTGAAGTGGTGTTTTTTTGAGCCTGTTCCGCCAGAACCATCTTCTTTCTTTCCAGCTCTTCAACCCTGTTTTCAAGCGCCGGAACCACCCGGTCATTTGTTGTTTCAACAATGCGACTGATCAGTTTTTGAACCTGCTGTTCAAGATCGGCAAGATCAGCTTTCAAAGCCTTGGTATTGGCCGCTGCATCATCCAGCTTCTTGTTCCAGTACAGACGGAACATGGCTGAGATCACCTTGATCAGGTCTTTGGAAGGTTGGATGTCCTTCAGCAGAGATTCGAAAGCCCCCTCAATCTCCGCCCGTGGGATCGATTTCCCGTACAGCTCACAGTCTTTGGTGTGACAAAGGTAATAGGCGTAGTATTTGGTCATCCCCTTAGACCAGCCACCCCGCAAGTTTTGACCGCAGCAGCTACAGGCTACCGCCCCCCGAAGGGCAAAATCTTGGTTGAGGTCTTTACGGGCGGGTGCATTCGCGCGTCCTTGAATACGATCCTGTATCTTTTCAAAGGTCGCCTTGCTGATCAGCCCTTTATGCTTGGCCGGGGTCAGCGGCACACCAAGCTCTTTGGAAAAGACATAGCCCGCATACATGGGCTGGGTCAGCATNNTCGCCTTGCTGATCAGCCCTTTATGCTTGGCCGGGGTCAGCGGCACACCAAGCTCTTTGGAAAAGACATAGCCCGCATACATGGGCTGGGTCAGCATATTGGTGACCTTCTGTACCCTGATCTTGCCTTGCGGTGTGTGTTTGGGGAAACGGGGGTGCGCTTCCAGATAACGAGCGACCTCGGCCTGAGAAGAAAAACGGTTTGAGGCAAAGCCTTCCAAAACCTCCTGTACGATACT
>DIYE01000141.1 GCA_002428885.1 Alphaproteobacteria bacterium UBA6062 | reverse complement strand
AAACTGTTCCCGGGGGCCGACATTATCCCCGTCACGTCAGCATCGCCATCTGTTGGCGGCCTTGTGGGGAAAGCGGCTGCGGCCGTTAAACTGCTGGCAGGGACCGTTCAGTCCATCCTCATCCTGCGCCGCTTGAAACCGACCGCTGTTGTCGGGTTTGGCGGATATCCTTCCATGCCGCCTGCCGCCGCCGCCGCTTTTTTGAAAATTCCGCTGATCCTTCATGAACAAAATGCGGTTCTGGGCCGGGTCAACAAGCTCCTTTCCGGAATGGCCACGCGTATTGCCACGTCCTTTCATCACACGGAAAGCGCCGAAGAAGAGGTGATCCGCAAGATGAACTTTACCGGTAATCCGGTACGTCGGGAAATTCTCGAGTTGCACGGCCGATCCTATCAAAGCCCTGAGCAGGAAAATGATATCCGTCTGCTTGTGCTTGGCGGCAGTCAGGGAGCAACGGTCCTGTCTGATGTGGTGCCTGCCGCTATTTTGGCGCTTCCTGAGGCCTTGCAGTCACGCCTGCATATTGTGCAGCAATGCCGGTCTGAAGATCTTGAACGGGTGGAGAAAGCGTATGCCGCCTCCCGCGTCAAAACCACACTGGCGTCCTTCTTCACAAATGTGCCGGAGCTGCTCTCAGGCTGTCATCTGGCGATCACCCGCTCCGGTGCGTCGACCATTGCAGAACTGACGGTTTCAGGCCGCCCGGCCATCCTGGTGCCGTATAAGTTCGCCATGGATAATCACCAGCAGAAGAACGCGGAAAATGAAGTTTCCAAAGGCGCGGCGCGGCTGATTTTGCAGGACGATTTTACGGCGGAAACCCTGTCGCGGCATCTCATGGAATTGCTCGGCAGTCCGGATAAGCTCAGTTGCATGGCGCGGGCATCGGCCCAGCTTGGTGAAATTCACGCGGCGGAGAAGCTGGCGGATATGGTTGAAGCGATTGAAAAGAAAGACAAGGGCGGTGCGTCCCGCCTGGATGGAAAGGTTGCTGTATGAGAGCGCTTCCCCTGGATATTGGTATGGTGCATTTCGTCGGGATCGGCGGCATCGGGATGAGCGGTATTGCCGAAGTGATGCATACTCTGGGTTATCAGGTGCAGGGATCTGACCTTTCCCGCAACCCTAATGTGGAGCGCCTGCAGGGCCTCGGTATCGACGTTTCCATCGGTCATCATGCAGACAATCTGAAGGAAGCCCGGGTGGTGGTGATCTCCTCTGCCGTGAAGGCTGATAATCCGGAAGTGAAGGAAGCACGGGCCAATCTGATCCCGGTTGTCCGCCGGGCGGAAATGTTGGCTGAACTGATGCGTCTTCGCTGGGCGATTGCCGTTGGCGGCACGCACGGGAAAACCACGACCACGTCTTTGCTGGCAGGTATGCTGGATACGGCGAAGATGGAGCCAACCGTTATCAACGGCGGTATCATCAACGCTTATGGCACCAATGCCCGGCTCGGCAATGGTGACTGGATGGTGGTGGAGGCCGACGAGTCGGACGGCAGCTTTATCAAGCTCCCCGCAACCATTGCCATCGTCACAAACATCGATCCGGAACATCTTGATTTCTACGGTGATTTTGATGGTGTTCGGGAGGCTTTCCTGACCTTCGTGGAAAATATCCCCTTCTACGGTTTTGCGGCTCTTTGCATTGATCATCCTGAAGTGCAGGCATTGATCGGGCGGATCTCTGACCGACGGCTGGTCTCTTACGGTATGTCGCCGCAGGCCGACTACCGGGCTGTCGATGTCCGTTTTGAAGCGGGTAGAGCTCGTTTCAATGTGGCCGTCAGTGACCGGATGGGCGGTGATGAGCGGGTTATGAAGGGCTTTGAGCTGCCCATGCCCGGCGCCCATAACGTGCAGAACGCCATGGCGGCGGTTGCCGTCGGTAAGGAGATGGGGGTAGACGAGGTCACTCTTAAAAAGGCGCTGCGTGAATTTGGCGGCGTGAAACGGCGCTTCACCAAAACCGGTGAAGTGGACGGGGTCACGGTGATTGATGATTACGGTCATCACCCGGTGGAAATTTCCTCTGTCCTCAGTGCCGCAAGGCAGGCTTATAACGGCAAGATCATTGCTGTTGTCCAGCCTCACCGCTATTCCCGCCTCCAGGATCTGTTTGAGGATTTCTGCACCTGCTTTAATGATGCGGATGTGGTTATCGTTGCCGATATCTATGCAGCCGGTGAAGAGCCGATCGACGGGATCAGCCAGGACAGTTATGTGGAAGGCCTGAAGACCCGTGGTCATCGTCGTGTTCTCTCTTTGCAGGGACCGGAATATCTGGCCGATCTGATCCGGGAAGAAAGTGAAGAGGGAGACGTGGTTGTCTGTCTTGGCGCCGGATCCATCACCCAGTGGGCCAACAAACTCCCGTCCGAACTGGCCGCTCGCCAGGATCTGGAGGAAGCCGAATGATCCAGCCGGTTGGCGATATCTTTTCCTTGCCGGAGGTAAAGGGGCAGCTTCAGAAAGGGGCGGCGCTCGACAAGATCACCTGGTTTAAGGTGGGCGGTCCTGCGGATATCCTGTTCAAACCGGCGGATGAAGCTGATCTTATCCTGTTCCTCAAAGATATCCCGGAAGAGATACCGGTCTTTACCCTGGGCATCGGATCAAACCTTCTTGTGCGTGACAGCGGCTTTCGCGGTGCGGTCATCCGCCTTGGTAAACCGTTTGCGGGCATGGAACTGCTGGACGGGGATCGACTGAAAGTCGGCGGCGGAGCCCTTGATCTTTATACGGCGCGCTTTGCGGCGGAGCAGGGACTGACCGGTGCGGAATTCCTGAGTGGTATTCCCGGGAGCATTGGCGGTGCGCTTCGCATGAATGCCGGTGCTTACGGCGGAGAAATGAAGGATATCCTGGTCTCCGCTGTTGCCATTGACCGTCAGGGAAATCGCCATGAGCTTGACCGGGAACAGATGAAATTTTCCTACCGGCATTCTGATACGCCGGATGACTGGATTTTCACGGAAGCCGTTCTGCAGCTTCAGCCGGGCGAGCCAGAGGCTATTCGGTCCGTCATGGATGATATCGCCAGCAGCCGGGAGGAAAGTCAGCCGATCCGCAGCCGTACCGGTGGTTCAACTTTTGCCAACCCGCCGGGCCACAAAGCCTGGGAACTGATTGACGCTGTCGGCGCCCGGGGTTTGCAAATCGGCGCGGCGCAGATTTCCGAAAAGCACTGCAATTTCCTCATCAATACGGGCGGTGCCACCGCTGAGGATATTGAGGCTGTTGCGGAAGAGGCCCGGCGCCGGGTGTTCCGGGATCATGACATCCTGCTCCGGTGGGAAATTGTCCGCCTTGGGGACACTCCCGCACCCGTTCAAAAAGAAGGAAAGGTAGCCTGATGACCCATGTCGCTGTTTTGATGGGAGGATGGTCTGCCGAACGGGAGGTGTCCCTCGATAGCGGAAAGGCCTGTGTTCAGGCGCTGGAACGGTGCGGATACCAGGTCACAGCGGTTGATGTGGAGCGCAATATCGCTTCCGTTCTTGAAACTCTGCGGCCGGATGTGTGCTTTAATGCGCTGCATGGCCGCTATGGTGAAGACGGTCTGATCCAGGGTGTCCTTGAAATTCTGGCAATCCCCTATACCCATTCCGGTGTTCTGGCGTCCTCTCTTGCCATGGATAAGCCTGCCGCTAAAAAACAGTTTTCTGCGGCGGGATTGCGCTGCGCGGACGGACGGATTTTTAGCCGTCAGGAAGTGTTGGACGGTGCAACCTATCCCCGGCCCTTTGTCATCAAACCGCTTAATGAAGGCTCCAGTGTCGGGGTGACAATCATTCTGGAGAATGAAAACCGGAATTTGCAGGACATCCCCTGGACGTTCGGCAATGAAGTCCTCATTGAAACCTATATTCCCGGCCGGGAAATTCAGGTGGCGGTCATGGGGGATCAGGCATTGGGCGCTGTCGAGATCAAGCCTCTGGGACGCTTTTACGATTTTGAAGCGAAATATACCGAAGGAAAGGCCGAACATCTGATGCCGGCACCACTGCCCAAAGATCGGTATGAAGAGGTCCTTGAAATGGCACTGACAGCCCATAAAGTCCTAGGATGCCGTGGTGTCAGCCGCTCTGATTTTCGCCTGGATGATGACGGTGATGGTGGCGGGGATTTCTATATTCTGGAAACAAATACCCAGCCGGGTATGACCGAGCTCAGTCTTGTGCCGGAAATTGCCGGGCATGCGGGGATCAGTTTTGAAGAACTGGTGCGCTGGATGGTGGAGGATGCCTCATGCGAGAGATAAAGTTATCTGCCGGCGATCGCCCGGTCCGGTCCCAGAAAAAGACGGCACCTAAAAAGGCCTATCGTGCCCGGTCGAAGAAAGCACCGGCTCAGCGTCTGTCTGATTTCCAGTTATTCCGGAAAAACTTAAGCGCTATCCTTAAAGCGCCGGTAGAGCTCTATCAGTCGGTTCGCGCTGCTTTCTCTGCCGGAGAAAAAGGCAAAGCACGGTCCAGGAAGCGGACAGCGCGCCGGCGTCAGCAGCCAAACTGGTATCGGCTTGCCCTTCCTACCGCCATCATTCTGGCCATCGCGCTGCCGGTTGGTGCCGCTGGCTACTATATTGTCCAGAATTCGGTCATTGAAAGAAGTGTTGCCTGGGTTAATGAAACAACTGAAGTTGCCGTCCTGGGGGCCGGGCTGAGTGTGCAGGAGGTCAGTGTCGCCGGCCGTGAAAGAACGGAACGGGTCGACCTGATGAAAGCTCTTTCCGTGCGACGCGGCGATAATATCCTGACATTTGATCCGGCGGAAGCCCGTCAGCGGGTTGAAAGCCTTGGTTGGGTTGAAACAGCGGCTATTATGCGTCGCTTCCCGGATGAGGTTTTTGTTCGTATCACGGAACGCCGTCCCTTTGCGCGCTGGCAGCGGGATGGAAAAACAGCGGTTATCGACCGGAATGGTGCTGTGGTCTCTGAAAAAGACAGCAATGAATTCCGGTATCTGCCAAAAGTGGTCGGGAAGGGTGCCAACAAGGATGCTGCGGCTCTGTTTGATGTCTTGGCTCAGGCTCCGACTTTGTTCACCCGGCTGGACAATGCCGTGCGGGTGCGTGGGCGTCGCTGGAACCTGGAATTTGAAAATGGTGTAACGGTTCTCCTGCCGGAGCAGGAGGCGGCTGTGGCCTGGACGAAACTGGATCGGCTTCAGACGGAAAAAGGCATTCTGAATAAAGGAGTTACCTCCATTGATTTACGATCCAAAAGCAAGATGTATGTACGCCTGAAGCCGGATGATGCGGAATTCCGGCGCGTGGCTGGCAAGGAAACATAATGGCGGCGGGACGTAACGGGCCTTTGACGGCGCTGGATATCGGCACAACAAAAATCTGCTGCTTTGTGGCCGTGGAGGAGCAGGGCCGTCTCCGGGTTAAGGGGATCGGTCATCAGGTTGCCAATGGCATGCGGGCCGGAACCATCACCAATATGGAAATGGCTGAAGAATCCATTCGCTCAGCCGTGGATGCGGCGGAAAGAATGGCCGGAGAAACCATTCGTGAGGTTGTCCTGAGCGTATCTGCCGGACAGCCTGTTTCCCAAACGGTTGATGTTGATATGTCTCTTGCAGGGCAGGAAATCGGTGAAAAGGATCTGCAACGGACCTTGAAGGAAGCCCAGGCCAGCTATAAGCCCGAAAACCGGACCGTTATTCATGCTCTGCCGGTTGGATATAATGTGGATGGGAACCGGGGGATCCGGGATCCGCGCGGCATGTTCGGTGACAATCTGGGCGTCAGCATGCATATGGTTTCTGTTCAGAACAGCCATTTGCGCAATCTCCGCAATTGCGTTGAAAGATGCCATCTTGGCATTTCCAAAATTGTATCAGCCCCTTATGCCTCAGGTCTTGCGACGCTGGTTGAAGATGAGATGGATCTCGGTGTAACCGTCATCGATCTTGGCGGCGGCTCGACATCCTTCGCGGTCTTCTATGATGGTGAGATGGTTTACAACGAGGTTATTCCGGTCGGTGGAGCGCATGTCAGTAATGATATTGCCCGTGGCTTGTCAACGACCCTCGCCAATGCGGAACGCATGAAGACCCTGTATGGCAGCGCCCTCGCCAGTCCGGCGGATGAAAAGGAGATCATCGATGTGCCGCTGATCGGCGAGCTGGATCATGAGGTGGCCAATCATGTGCCGCGTTCCATGCTGGTCGGAATTATCAAGCCGCGGATCGAGGAAATTCTTGAACTGGTTCGTGACCGGCTTGCGGAATCCGGTTTTGCCAAGGTTGCAGGCCGACGTGCCGTCCTCGTCGGCGGGGCTTCTCAGCTTGCCGGTGTACAGGATCTGGCAGGCCGTATCCTCGATAAACAAGTCCGTATGGGTAAACCAATACGTGTCAAATCACTAGCGGATGCAACCGGTGGTCCAGCATTCGCAACCGCTGCGGGCCTTTTGTCCTTCGCGATGCGTGAAAATTTCGATGATCAGGCCCCGATGTCGATTGCCGAAAAAACCCCGAAAAACCGCCTTTTGCGAATCGGAAACTGGTTTCGGGAGAATTTCTGAGATGAAAAAAATTGAGAAAAATCATCAATATGTAAGAAGTAGGGTTCCATTACCTACAATATTTGGTATTAATTAACCATTAGCTTGCGTGGAGAAGGAGGGTAGTACTGTGGGGATTAATTTATCAGTACCAGACCAGACAGAACTGAAACCTAAGATCCTTGTATTGGGGGTTGGTGGCGCCGGTGGCAATGCCGTCAACAACATGATCAAATCGGAGCTTCAGGGGGTCGAATTCGTCGTTGCCAATACCGACGCGCAGGCTTTGAAGCAAAATCTCGCCAAAGATCGAATTCAACTGGGGGCTGAGCTTACGGAAGGCCTGGGGGCCGGCTCCAAACCTCATGTTGGTGCGGAAGCCGCAGAGGAAGCGATTGAAGAGGTCGTTTCTCACCTGAACGGCTGCCATATGTGCTTTATCACCGCCGGTATGGGCGGCGGTACCGGTACAGGGGCGGCGCCGATTGTTGCCAAGGCAGCCCGCGATCTCGGCATCCTGACGGTTGGTGTTGTCACCAAGCCTTTCCAGTTCGAAGGCAATCACCGTATGAAAATTGCGGAAGCCGGTATCGAAGAACTGCAGCAATATGTCGACACGCTGATTATTATCCCCAATCAGAACCTGTTCCGTATTGCCAACGAAAAAACCACCTTCGCCGACGCCTTTAACATGGCCGATGACGTGCTGCATTCCGGCGTTCGGGGTGTAACCGACCTGATGGTCATGCCGGGGTTGATCAATCTCGACTTTGCCGATGTTAATACGGTGATGAGCGAGATGGGCAAAGCCATGATGGGAACCGGTGAAGCCGAGGGCGAAAATCGAGCTGTCGAAGCCGCAGAAGCTGCTATCTCCAACCCGCTTCTGGACGATGTCTCCATGAAAGGCGCGCGCGGTGTTCTGATCAATATCACGGGCGGTATGGACCTGACCCTGTATGAGCTTGACGAGGCGGCAAATCGCATCCGCAGCGAGGTTGATCCTGAAGCTAATATCATTGTGGGCTCTACCTTCGATGCGGAATTGGAAGGCACTATGCGGGTATCCGTCGTGGCGACCGGCATTGATGCAGGTGAAGCCATGCAGCCGATCGCTCCGAATGTTACATCCCTGCGTAAGGTAACTGCTGAAGGCAGTCGCCCGACAGCAAGCGGCTGGTCCGGTGGTGACAATAATACGCCCTCTTCTGTACCGGGTGCGGAAACGATTACAGCGTCCGGATTTGGTGCTTCTGTACCGGATCCGTTGTCAGCGGGTCAGCCCATGTTGAGCGGACAGAATGAAAGCACACCGACGAATTTTGAAATGGGCACAGCGGAAAGCCTGATTTCCGACAGTAGTCTGGCTTTGGACAGTGAACCTGATCTTCTGTCCGATGTCGAACTGGAGATGGAAGAAAGCGATAAGCCATCTGCTGAAGCAGAAGGGCATGGCTCTCACTTCAAAGCGCCTCCGGTTATTAAGGTTGATAAACGCTCAGAAGATCTCATTAATCCGGATGCTCGTGTTAGTGCCGAAGAAGCCTCGGAACCGCGCCGCAAGCGTAAAGGTCCGAGTCTGTTTGAGCGCATGACCGGTGTTGGTCGTATGGCCCGCAAAGCAGAAGCAGAACGGGCTGCGCGCCAGGCTGAAGAAAGCGCTTCCGTCCAGCGCCGTGAACCCGCAGCGCCGCAGACACCGGCTCCTAAAGCGGAAGAGCCGGTCCAACCCAAGCAGGAAGCTTTAAGCCCCTCTGTTCGCATTGAACAGAAAAAGGAAGATGAAGACCTGCTGGATATTCCGGCGTTTCTGAGGCGGCAGGCAAACTGATTTTAAGAGCGCATAAAGGCTGGTTGAACTGGTCTTGCGCAGATCATTAACAGAAACCGAAAACCGCTTGTCCGGTTTTCGGTTTTTTGTTTTCCTAATATAAGAAAAACCCTTTGTTTCACTGAAGAAATATTTGGTAACAAAGAGTGATTTGAGTTGTGCGGCCTGGCTGAGTAGAAATAAGCTACCGAAGTTATAGATGAAAGTGTCGCATTACTATGGTGACTTATCAGAAAACATTGCGCAACAGCATCAGCTGCACAGGTGTCGGGGTTCATAGCGGTGAACTGATCAATATGACGATCAGGCCGGCCCCTGCTGATACAGGCGTCGTTTTCAAGCGGGTGGATGTTGCGGAAGAAATGGCTGTAATCCCGGCCCGTTATGATACAGTTTCCGATTTGATCATGTGCACGACAGTTGAAAACAAGGCTGGTGTGAAGGTCGCGACAATTGAACATCTCATGGCGGCTTTTGCCGGCAGTGGTATCGACAACGCCATTGTTGAATTGGATGGCCCGGAAGTTCCTGTCATGGACGGCTCTTCCGCACCGTTTATTTTCCTGATTGAATGTGCGGATATTGTTGAGCAGGATTGCCCGCGCCGCTTTATCAAGGTTCTGAAAGAGGTTTCCGTCAACGAAGGGGGCGCGACCGCTGTCCTGTCACCGGGCGATAATGTGTCTATCTCTTTCGAAATTGATTTTGATAACCAGCGGATCGGTAAGCAGAGCTGCAGCTTTAATCTTAGAAATGGCACGTTCAAAAATGAACTGAGCCGCGCTCGGACTTTTGGTTTCCTGAGCGAGCTGGAACAGCTTAAGCAGATGGGGCTTGCCAAAGGTGGTTCTCTTGAGAATGCCATTGTATTGAGTGGTCAGGACATCCTGAATGAGGAAGGCTTGCGCTATGATGACGAATTTGTCCGTCATAAGGCTTTGGATGCCGTCGGTGATCTTTATCTCGCAGGAGCGCCGATTGTCGGACAGTTTCAGGGATACCGTTCAGGCCATGCGCTGAATAACAAATTGCTGCATGCTTTCCTGAATGACCGCTCTGCCTGGTGCTATACGACAGAAGCACCTGTGCGGGCTTCCAATGTCGGCGGTGCCGGCTGGCCCCTGCAGCAGGCGGCGGCTCCGGTTACAGCCTGATTTTCCTCAGACCATCTGGTTTTTCTCTTAAATGGCGATGAGCCATACAAGGCCCAAAAACAAAAAGGCACGGTAATAGCCGTGCCTTATAATAAAGTCTGACGCTTTAAGCTGATTTGCGCTTGCGTTCTTTCCCGGCAAGGCTTTTGATCAGTCCGCTAACAGCTGAACGAACAGCGGGTTCGTTAATTTCACCGTAATTCCGAACCAGTTCGATCGTTGATCGATTTTTACCGCCATGTTCAAGGGGGACACTCGATGTAAGAGGTTCGAGTTGCTCGAAGAAATAAGCAACATCTACCTCCAGTCGTTGAGCGATCTCGTATAGGCGTCCGGCGCTGACACGGTTTGCACCGGTTTCGTATTTCTGTACCTGCTGGTATGAAATTTCGAGCGCTTGCGCCAGGTGTTCCTGAGTAAGCCCCATCATGGTACGTCTCTCCCTGATGCGCTCACCTACATGATCGTCAACTCGTTTTGCGAGTTTACTCATTAGCTGGTACCTTTCTTTCTTTTTGGACGTCTGGATCGTCCAAATAAATACTACTTAATATTTAAGAGTAAGGGGAACGGCGAATTTCATAATCTGTCGGAATACCCCTGTAACGGAGAAGATCAGGAAATTCTAATTACCCTTATTTGTAATGTAGCACAGGGATCTCAAAAAGAAAATTACCTAAAATTCAACCTATGCTAACACGCCTAGTATAACCGCTTATGCTGATATTAAAATCATTAAAATGAACCTATGAGATGATTTAAGTGAATGTATTTCACGTCTGTATAATTCCAGATGCCCGCTTTTCCCATATGCTGGCTTTTCATTGTCTCTTCAATTGGGTAAAATGCGAATTCGTCATTTGTAAACCAGATTGAGGCCAAGGTGAGACTTCCTGTATCCGCGACATATCTAAGATGGGCTCTGCCGTTCGCTTTTGTGGCAGGGCTTGCTGCCTGTAGCTCTGATGAGGTGGAAGTTTATCAGGAACGCCCGGTTGAACAATTATACAATGAAGCTCTTGCGGCCCTGAATAGTGAAGAATATCTGGTCGCCGCCCAGGGCTTCGATGAAGTTGAACGTCAGCATCCCTATTCAGTCTGGTCGACCAAAGCCCAATTGATGTCGTCTTTTGCCTATTATCAAAGTAACAAATATGACCGGGCAATCCTGGCGGCGGAGCGTTTCATTGAACTGCATCCGGGTAATAAGGATGTGTCCTACGCCCACTATCTGATTGCGATTTCCTATTATGAACAGATTACCGGTGTCGGGCGGGACCAGAAAGTTACCCGGCAGGCATTGGACGCTTTACAGAAACTGGTTCGGCGCTTTCCCAATACTGAATATGCCAGGGATGCCCAACTCAAAATTGATCTGACGCGCGACCACCTTGCCGGTAAGGAAATGGAAATTGGTCGCTATTATCTGAAATCAAACCAGTATATCGCCGCCATTAACAGATTCCGCCAGGTCGTTGAACGCTACCAGACGACCTCCCATGTGCCGGAGGCCCTGCACAGGATCACGGAATCCTATCTGTCTCTCGGTATTGCTGATGAAGCGAAAACGGCGGCCGCGGTTCTTGGCTATAACTTTCCGGGAAGTGAGTGGTATCAGGACAGCTATGCTCTGCTGGATGAAAATTATCTCAGGCCCGAAGTAAAGGAAGATTCCTGGATCGTGAAAGCCTGGAAATCCGTTTTTTGAGTATCCAACCGAGATGCTCTCCGCGCTTTCTATTCGTAATATAGTTCTGATTGACAAGCTCGATTTGTCATTTGAAGACGGGCTTTGCGTGCTGACGGGGGAGACCGGTGCAGGCAAATCCATCTTGCTTGACAGTCTGGCACTGGCG
>DIYE01000021.1 GCA_002428885.1 Alphaproteobacteria bacterium UBA6062 | reverse complement strand
TGGCTTGCGCCACTTCGACAAGAAGGCGTGTCCGGTTTTCAAAACTGCCGCCATAAGCATCAATGCGCTGGTTGGCGATGGGCGAATAGAACTGATGGAGCAGAAAACCGTGTGCGGCATAAACCTCGATAATATCAAATCCGGCCTCATGAGAGCGGCGGGCGGCGTTTCCAAATGCCTGAGTAACGTTTTGAATGTCTTGCAGGGACATTTCGGCCGGAGCCGGCCAGCCATCCGCGTAGGGAAGGGCCGACGGACCGATTGCCTCCCAGGGTGCTTCATTTCGTTCCCGGACATCATCCTCGTCGACAGGGGTTTCCCCATGCCAGGGCCTGCGTTCGCTTGCTTTTCGACCGGCATGTGCTAGTTGAATGCCGGGAATGCTCCCTTCGGCTTTCAGAAACGCCGTTATCTTTGCCAGGCCTTCGATCTGTTCGTCTTCCCAGATCCCAAGATCGCCATGGGTACGGCGGCCTCTTTTTTCCACGGCTGTAGCTTCGCAGAACACGGTTCCGGCACCGCCCATCGCGAACCGGCCAAGATGCACCATATGCCAGTCATTGGTATACCCATCTCTAGACCGGTACTGGCTCATAGGGGAAACGACAACTCGGTTGGGAAAGGTAACGCCGCGCAGCGTCATCGGGGAAAACAGGGACATTGGATCTCTCATTGATGTAATGGCCCCATGGGTACCCTAGCAGGTGGAGATTTATATGGGAAGAGACTGAATGGACATGACTAGGCAGTTTCCCCCATCTTTTCCAGACAAAAGGGAAAGAAAATGACGGATCTGAGTTCGCCGCCGATAATATTGAACAGGATCTGGCAAACATTTCCCTGGAATAGCGCATATTGCGTTTCGCATGCTGGTACGCCGCAACTGCAGACTCCCAACTTTCCGGCCCGGGCAGCGGAGTTACCGAAAGGTCTCAGGTCTGGATCCACTTTCCAGACAATGAAATTCTCTTCACCCTCCGGTTTGGTCATGTCACTGATATTTTCATTCAATGGATCATGAGACCACCGATAGGTTCCGTCGGGGCGAGGAGTTGTTTTTAGAGCCTGCCATAAATCTCCGGCCGAAAGAGAGAGGCCGCTGTCAAGATCCTGATAAGAGGCTTGCTCCAGGAAGCGCTTGATCACCTGATTTCCGATCTCGATATCGTAGAGGCCAGCGCTGAAACCGTCACCGCCTTCATCCTCGTCAAAAATAACAAACTGGGGTGGCGTGGCCTCTTTATCAGGGAGATCAGAAGGCGTCCAATAAATGGAGACCGGTTCTTGGGGCCACTCAATCGATTGTGTTGCCATTTGTAATCCCCGTCGATGTTACAGGCGGTATGCAATGCTTGTTCCTATCACAGCTTCAGGTGCGAATTAAGGTCTGATTAACCAATAACGCTTATTCTTCAGAGGTTGTGGATTATGGGAAGAGAGTTTAATGCGTCCGGCAATCAGATCGACATTTGATATTGTAGCATGGCTTGAAGAGCGAAGCGGTCGCACGGGAGCTGTACTGAAGCCACCATTCCTGATGAAGATGCTGTATCTCTCGCAAGCGCTTTATGCGAGTGAGCATAATGGCGCGAAACTGATGCCTGCAACCTTTCTTGCAACCGATGCAGGACCCATTGAGCCGGACCTTTTCCTGGCGCTGGAACAGGGTATTGCCGTCGATAACGCAGTTGCACCTGCCGATCATGTAGAAACGGTTCTTCTAGCTGTCTGGGAAGCCTATGGTGAAGCAGATCAGGAGCATCTGGAAACAGCCCTTAAGTCCGACACCGCAATCAAGGCAGCCAAGAAGCGGGGTCGAAATTCAGAAATCCTGCTGGATGAAATGGCAGAAGCCTACCCCGGCGGAACATCGGCTTTCAAAGGCCAGAGCCGTGTCAGCCAGTTTCCGGACGGATCTCCTTTCAGTGTAAAGCATTCCAATCTGGATGCCGTACCGGCTGATAATCAGGAGGTCCGTTTCACGGCCGATGGTCGTTCCGTCACGCGCTGGATGCCGAAAAAACGGATCCGTTCAAAGGATATCCGATCAAAAGAAATCCACTAAAATCTAGGACTTTCCGAATTTTTTGCGAAGTACGGCGCAGTGATCTTTCTCCGGCGCCGGTTCGGTTATCCAGAGCGTGTCATAAAGAGGAAACGGGTCAGATAAATCTCTTGCATTGGTTTCCTCAATCAGTCCCAGAACATGAATAGAGGCGTTTGCATCAAGTTGGGTCAGGAAATAAGGGATACCCCGATCTTTGCGCACATGACCGTTACCGGCAATCAGAAAAGCGCGGCCTGATTGTCTTTCTTCCGCGAGTTTACTGGCCATAAACTGGTCTTTTGCAATCTGCGCTTTGGTAACGGGTACAAGCATTTCCTTAGGCAGCAAATCACAATGACTGACCCTGATCTCCTCTTTCAAATCTGCCGTCTTATCTTCCCCAAGCGGCTTAAAACTGTGCGTGGTAACAGGTTCCTGCAGGGTCCGGTATTTTCCGGGTAGGCTGCCTGCCATGATACGGGCACCCTTTTCCCGGACGGTTGCCATCAGGGGGCCATAGTAATTCCAGTCAGGCCAACCGCTTTTTTTCCACTCAAGGGCTGCTTCCAGATCCGAATAGGGAAGATCTCCTTTTAGAAAATCATCAATGGCCGGCTGCTGCTTCAGATGCAGCATTTCGAAGACAACCACATCTCCACTCGCCAGAAGGTTTTGCAAGACGGCAAGCTGGATCTTGTGGTGATCGGCATTATCGTGCTTTTCGCCGAGCAGAATATAGTCTGCCGACTGAAGGCGTTCGGCAATCTTACCGTTCTTGAGAGCAACGGTCGCATTGGCCACCCGATCTCCTTCCGGAGCAATCAACCGGTCACTGGGAGCACAGGCGGCAAGGCCCATTAGGAAGGCAGCGGCAATATAGCGTTTCATTAGATCAGACCTTAAAGATAGGCGGCGACGACAAGGACACCGAAGAGCGCCATAATAACAGAGACGGCCAGGCCGGAGGACACTGTTCGAGACAGGGGAGCTCCTTCGCCATGGAGGTTTCTGGCGGCGTTTATAACAACGTCAATCACAAGCCGGCTTTTCTCCAGGGCCCATATCCAGGCTAGATTGACGGCAGAGCCCAGAATAAGGAACAGTGATTTTCCGGGCTTCCTGTAAAACCAGTCCGTATCCAGGTTTCTCGTATCCATCGGAACAGGATAGGCACCAAAACGGACAGCCAGAAGAAAACCGAGGGCGGCAAAGAAAATCATCTGGGATTGGGTTATGACATGGCTCGCTGTATAGACGTCATAGGATACTTTATAGGGCAGGAAACTGAAAAAGGTTGCCGGGAACAGCCCGGCGAGAATTCCAAGGCTGCCGAGAAACGCCATCGCCAGCAACATATGGAACGGCGCTTCTTCGTAGCGGGTACCGTCATCTTTGCCGAAAAAGCCGAAATAGGGGATTTTAAGGCCCACATTGTCGATCACCGCAATGGCGGCAAACAGCATAATCAGCCAGATAACAATCATCTTCTCGCCAAGCGCGGCGGACAGGATCAGTGATTTTGAGGCAAAGGCACCTGTGAGCGGGAAGGCGATGATGATCAGGGAGCCGACAATGGCCAGCAAAGCGGTTGCCGGCATGGATTTATAAATGGCTCCCAGCTCTGAGATTTTGGCTGTACCGGTGCGATAGAGAACAGCGCCCGTCGCCATAAAGAGCAGGCAGGTATAGAGAATACTGATGGTGGCATGGGCTGCGACGCCATTGAGTGCCATTTCCGTACCGATACCGATACCGATAACCATAAACCCCTGCTGGCTGTTCATGGAATAGGCGATGGTTCGCCTGAGGTCATTTTCAAGCGTCGCATGAACGATCGGAAAAATCACCATCACGGCACCGATCCAGATCAGCAGATCCACACCCGGGAAGGCCCGGGCCAGGGCATAGATGGCTAATTTAGTGGTGAAAGCAGAGAGAATAACCGTTCCGGTCACAGTAGCTTCGGGATAGCTGTCCTGCACCCAGTTATGCAAGAGCGGAAAAGCTGCCTTAATGCCAAAAGCGATCAGGAAGAACCAACTGGCCAATGTGCCAAAAGACATGGCGGTAAAAGCGATGGAGCCGGTTTCACCCAGATATAGAACCACACCGCACAAGAGCAGAACACCGGAGGTAACCTGGATAATCAGATACCGCATGCCTGCATGGAAGGATCGTTCTGTCCGGCTGGCCCAGATTAGGAAGACGGACGAAATGGCCGTTACTTCCCAATAGGAGAACAGAGTAATCAGATCACCGGCGAAAACCGCGGCTATGGCGGCGCCCGCATAGATCAGGGTTGCCATCTGCTGCTGCGTATCTTTCACATGCAGGGAATAGAGAATGCCTGCAAAAGCGGCGATATGGAAAATGAGCCCGAAAACCCGGGACAGGGGATCGATATGAGTGAGGATGAGCTTAAGGCCCATAATCTCCATCTCTCCCCAACTGCCGAGGCCCAGAGACATGGTCTGTACGAGACCAAGAACGGGAAGCGCAAGAAGCAGCAGGCTTCTGATAATGC
>DIYE01000128.1:2016-14176 GCA_002428885.1 Alphaproteobacteria bacterium UBA6062 | reverse complement strand
CCCGACCAGTACGACGCCGAGCTCGACTTCGACATCGGCCGCAAGTCCAACGTCCTCGGGCTCGGCACCGCCTGCCCCACCGTCTTCGACGAGGACACCGACATGGTCGCCGTCGCCCGCAACATCGCCCGCTTCTTCAAGCACGAATCCTGCGGCCAGTGCACCCCCTGCCGGTCCGGTACGGAAAAAGCGCTTGAGTTGATGAAAAAGGATAACTGGGATCAGAATCTGCTGACGGAGCTTAGCGATTGTATGCGCGATGCCTCTATCTGCGGACTGGGGCAGGCAGCTCCCAACGGCTTGCTCTCTTTGATCAAGTATTTTCCGGAGGATCTGACATGAGCCAAACTGTCAGCTTCACACTGGACGGAAAAACCGTAACTGCCGAACAGGACCAGTCCATCTGGGATGTCGCCAAGGAACAGGGAACCCTTATTCCTCATCTTTGCCATGCCGACCGGCCGGGTTTTGCAGCCGACGGCAATTGCCGGGCCTGCATGGTCGAGATTGAAGGCGAACGCGTCCTCGCCGCCAGCTGTATACGGAAACCCAGCGAAGGTATGGTGGTTAAATCGGCCAGTCAGAGAGCGGAAAACGCCCGAAAAATGGTCATCGAACTGCTGGCATCTGATCAGCCGGAACGGGAAAGCACCCATGATCCGGACAGCCATTTCTGGCAGATGGCTGATCTCAATGATGTGAGTGAAAGCCGCTTTAAACCGGCAGAACGGCCTGATGAAGATCTCACTCATCCCGCCATGGCGGTTAACCTGGATGCCTGCATCAATTGTAGTCTGTGTGTCCGGGCCTGCCGGGATGTGCAGGTGAATGATGTGATCGGTATGGCAGGCCGCGGCGCCCAGTCAAAAATCGTCTTTGACTTTGATGATCCCTTGGGCGTCAGCAGCTGTGTAGCCTGCGGTGAATGTGTTCAGGCCTGCCCGACAGGCGCGCTGCTCGAAAAAAGCATGACCGGTGCAGTCTCTGTGGACCGGGAAGTAAACAGCGTCTGTCCGTTCTGCGGAGTGGGCTGCCAGCTCACTTACAAAGTCAGCAATGATAAAATTATTGCTGTAGAGGGTCGGGACGGCCCGGCCAATCAGGAACGTCTCTGCGTTAAAGGCCGCTTCGGCTTTGATTATATTCATAATCCGGAACGGTTGACTAAACCGCTGATCCGAAAAGAAGGCGTTGCAAAATCTGATGTGGCAGCTCTGGATCCGGCCAATCCTTACACCCATTTCCGTGAAGCCACCTGGGAAGAGGCTCTCGACCTAGCTGCAGAAGGCCTGAAAAAAGTTAAATCCGTAAAGGGTCCCGGCGGCCTTGCCGGTTTCGGCTCCGCCAAGGGCTCCAACGAAGAAGCCTATCTTTTCCAGAAACTGATCCGGACCGGTTTTGGTACCAATAATGTGGATCACTGTACCCGCCTGTGTCACGCTTCTTCCGTCGCCGCGCTTCTGGAGACGGTGGGTTCTGGTGCCGTGTCCGCGCCGTTTAACGAAGCGGAAAATTCCGATGTGATCATCGTGATCGGCTCTAACCCGTCGGTCAATCATCCGGTGGCCGCAACCTTCTTCAAGAATGCGACCAAACGAGGCGCCAAGCTGATTGTTATCGATCCGCGTAAGCAGTCCCTGTCCCGTCATGCGACCTATATTCTGCAGGAAAAACCAGGATCGGATGTCGCTCTCCTCAATGCCATGATGCATGTGATTGTGGAAGAAGACCTGACGGACCAGGATTATATCAAAAATCATACGGAAGATTACGCCGCTCTTGAAGCCCATCTGAAGGATTACAGCCCGGAAAAGATGGAAGAGCGTACCGGCATTCCGGCAGATGATGTCCGGGCCGCTGCCCGTCTTTATGCAACAGCGAAGGCCGGCATTATTTTCTGGGGCATGGGGATCAGCCAGCATGTGCATGGCACGGATAATTCCCGCTGCCTGATCTCCCTTGCGCTGATGACAGGACAGGTGGGACGGCCAGGAACCGGATTACATCCTCTCAGGGGCCAGAATAATGTACAGGGTGCGTCCGACGTAGCCCTGATCCCCATGTTCCTGCCCGATTATCAGTCCGTTGAAGATCCGGTCGTCCGTGAAAAGTTTGAAAGTTTCTGGGATGCGGATCTCGATCCCAACAAAGGACTGACAGTCGTGGAAATCACCGAGGCGGTGCATCGCGGCGACATTAACGGCATGTATATCATGGGTGAAAACCCGGCCATGTCGGACCCCAATGTCACCCATGCTCGCGAAGCCCTCGCCATGCTGGATATTCTGGTAGTGCAGGATCTGTTTATCACAGAGACAGCGGCCTATGCCGACGTCATCCTGCCGGCCTCCGCCTGGCCTGAAAAAAACGGTACGGTGACCAATACCAACCGGCAGGTTCAGTTGGGACGGGCCGCGGTTCCCCTTCCGGGTGAAGCCCGTCAGGATTTCTGGATTATCCAGGAGATGGCCAAACGCCTGGGCCTGGACTGGAACTATGAGCATCCAAAAGAGGTTTTCGCGGAACTGACCCAGGTCATGGACAGCATAAGCGGTATTACCTGGAACCGGCTGGAGCGGGAAGATGCGGTTGTCTATCCCTGCATCAGCCCTGATGATCCGGGTCAACCCCTTATTTTCACCGATAGTTTCCCGACCTCCTCCGGGCGCGGGAAGTTTGTTCCGGCCAGCCTGATTTCACCGGATGAAACACCGGATACAGACTATCCGACCGTCCTGACAACGGGACGGCTGCTGGAACATTGGCATACAGGTTCCATGACCCGGCGCTCCGACGTTCTGGATGCGGTGGAGCCGGAACCGGTTGTCCAGATGCCACCTGCCATGTTTGAAGAGCTGGGTATCGAGGCCGGTGATTTTGTGAGGGTTTCATCCCGTCGCGGAAGTCTTAAAATCCGTGCGAGACTGGATGGTGCCGTGCAATCAGGCATGATCTTTATTCCTTTCTGTTATGCGGAAGCGGCGGCCAATGTCTTGACAAATGATGCTCTCGATCCATTTGGAAAAATTGCTGAAGTGAAGTTCTGTGCTGTGAAAGTGGAAAAAGCTGCATGAGTAAAAAGACAATCGGTATCCTGAGAACCGGTTATGTAGGGGGCAAACTGGCCGACAATCACGGTGAGTTTCCCGAAATGTTTATCGATATGCTGGGAGCGGGCAGCTTCGACTACCGAACCTATTCAGTGGTTGACGGGGAGTTTCCGACAAGCGTTGATGACTGTGATGCCTGGATCGTCACAGGGTCAAAGCACGGTGCCTATGAAGACCATTCCTGGATCCCGCCGCTGGAAGAATTTATCCGGAAACTCGCAGACAGCAGCCAGCCTACCGTTGGCATCTGTTTCGGTCACCAGATCATGGCCCAGGCCATGGGCGGCCGCGTGCAGAAATTCGATGGCGGCTGGGGTATCGGACCGCAGACTTACGAAGAGATGGACACCGGCCGGACTGTCACCCTGCTGGCCTTTCATCAGGATCAGGTCCTGGATTGCCCGCCAGGTGCCGAGATAACGCACCGCTCCGACTTCTGCGCCATCGCTGGCCTTCGCTATTCACCGACCTGCTTTTCCCTGCAGCCCCACCCGGAACATACCCGGTCTTTCGTCGAAGACCTGATTGCTGAAAGAAGAGGACATCTTTTGCCGGAAGATGTTTCTGTCTCTGCCCTTGAAAAACTGGCGGGCGGGAATGATCAGGACGAATATGGAAAGCGTATTCGTGACGCCCTCGGAAAAAGCTAGTTCTCAGCGTGCCGCGAGCTTCTGCTCGCGGTAGAAGGTATAAATACCCATCACAACAACGATCGCGCTGCCGATCAGTGTCCAGTGATCAGGAATATCGCCAAAAAACAGAACACCCAAAATGATCGACCAGAGCAGGATCGTGTAGCGAAAGGGTGACACAAAAGCGATATCCCCAACCCGAACCGAGGAAACACTCAGGGTATAGCCGATAATCACAAACAGGGAGGTCAGCGCCAAGATTCCGGTATTTTCAAAAGTCAGAGGCGTCCATTCCGTAAAGGGCAGCATACCGGCAGTAACTACCATAATCCCGAGGGAGGTTAGAAAAGAAATGAAAGTGGAGGGAACATTACCGGATACCCTACGGGTCGTCAGATCCCGAAGGACAATAAAAACAATCGCTCCCAGCGCATAGAAGGAATAGCTGTTGAAACCCTCTGAACCCGGGCGGATAATGATTAGCACACCGGTAAAGCCCAGCAGAATAGCACCAAAGCGCCGCCAGCCGACTTTCTCATCCAGGAAAATCGCTGCCCCTAATGTCACGGCCAAGGGAACTGACTGAAGAATAGAGGTCGCGTTGGCCAGAGGCATGTTGAAGACAGCGGTCAAAAAACAAAAAGCGCCACAGATTTCAGCGCCAACCCGAAGGCCAATCAGTTTTCTGTCATTCTTTTCAACGGAAACCCACAAACCACTGGTTCGCCAAGCATAGATACCCAATAGAACGGTTGTGAAAACCGACCGGATAAAAATCGCCTGGATCAGGGAAAAATCGGCCGATGCCACCTTCATCAGGGCATCATTAATCCCGAAGGCGGCCATACAGACCGTCATAAAAAGGGCGCCCTGAATATTTTCCGGCAATCGACTTATCATCCATCATTAGTCTTCTATATTTTGTTGAAGTGCAAACGGAATTTAAAGTGGCTCATTGACAGTGCTGTCATCGAGTTTTTATGGTGCCTTTCCTGCAACATTCTCGAACCGGAGGCTCGCATGCCCTTATCGACCATCGCCTTTGATGCCGATGATACTCTCTGGGAGAACGAGCAGATTTTCCATCTGACGGAACAGCGATTCAGAGAGCTGATTGCCAGCCACACCAAGATAGAGGATCTTGGTCAGTCACTGCTGGAAACGGAACGGAAAAATCTTCGTTACTATGGCTATGGAATCAAAGGGTTCACCCTTTCCATGATCGAAACCGCCATTGAAGTAACCGGCGGCACCATACCCGCACGAGATATCCAGGAGATTATTCAGGCTGGCCGGGAAATGCGTGATCATCCGGCCTCCCCCTTTCCCCATGTTGAGCGGGTTCTGAAATCTCTGACGGGTGATTATCGCCTCCTGGTGATTACCAAAGGTGATCTGTTCGATCAGGAAAGAAAAATCGCTCAATCCAGGCTCGGCGGCTATTTCGATGACGTGGAGATTGTCAGTGAAAAAACAGCAGCGACCTATCGCCGGATTTTTGATCAATATGGGGACGGCCCAGGCCGCAGCCTAATGGTTGGAAACTCCCTGAAATCAGATATCCTGCCCGCTCTGGAGGCTGGGGCTTACGGCGTGCATATTCCTCACGCCCTCACCTGGGCCATGGAACAGGCAGAAGAGCCTCTGGACCATGAGAAATTCCATCAGCTACAGTCCATACAAGATCTTCCGGATCTGATTGTCGCTCTTTCCTCCTAGCTCAGACGGCGGCGCCATTCGGAAGGTGAACAGCCATTGAATTTTCGAAAAGCCGCTGCAAATTTGGAGGGATTAGTATAACCGACATCCAGAGCGATCTCGAGGATCGTCAGGCGACCGGACAGGAGCTGTTTTGCCCGTTCCATCCGCCGGTGGGTCAGATATTCATAGGGCGCATAACCGGTTGCCGCCTTAAAGGCACGGGTAACGCTCCTTGGATCACGGTCCAGTTCACGGGCAATTTCATCAACACTGAGGTCCATTCCGATGCGGCTTTCAATCAGATCCAAAGCCCTTTGAAGCTGACCTTCACTAAACCGGCCAACGGATCTGAAGGATTTTTCCTGTACCTCGACTTTCGTCAGTCTTTTCAGGATCAGATCAATCCCCTGGTCAAAGAAGGCCGAGGACAGGCCATGAGTTTGCGCATCCCGCCATAAAGCGATCATAACAGACTCAATAAGCGAATCTTTCGTGAGACTGGAAGCAGCGGGATGTAGGGCGTCGATACCACCGGAATCGGCAAGGATCGCTTCCACTTTTTCCGCATCAATGGCAATGCCCAGCATCTCTGCCTCGGGCGAAAATCCCTCGGCTTTTGTATAGGGAAGCGCAAGAGCAATCGTGCCAGGCTCCAAAATACCATCCACCTTCCCCCAATCTCCGGTCCGCAAAAGCCGGCCCGCCTTTTTCAGGGACAAAGTGATCATCAGACGCGGAGAAATCTCGAACTCGTTTTCCATGGCTTCGAGTTTGGACGTTACGGCAAGGATACTCTCATCCTGATTGGAGACCAGTTCATAAGAACCAATGGCCCGATTCATCAGCCTTTTTTCAAATCTGTTTCGTGCGTCCTGAGACCGAAAGTGCTTCATACAAAAAAATCCGTGCCTGACGCCCCTTATTGGAGCAGAGATGTCTGAACCGGAGTGGACAGAGCATCACCGAATACGAGAAAGTCATAGTGAGCTTGAGGATAGGTAGTCAATAAGCATTTTATTATGTCATGAGGAAACAATGGTACAAAGTAAAGTTCAACGTCGTGTTTCTCTTCTTACGCTCCTGCTCTCTACAGTTTCACCGGCGATCGCACAGGAAAAGCCGGATATCGTCACGCTGGAACCGATCATAGTCTCGGGCGAGATTATTGGGCGTGACTGGCTCGATACCGGCACGAGTGCAGAACGTCTTGATGAAGAAGATCTGGAAAACCGCCCTGCCCTGGATAATGTCCGGGATATCCTGGAAGATACCGTCAATGTCATGGTACCGACCGGCGCCGCGAAAGCCCCGACCATCCGGGGTGTTGACGGCACGGGCCCGGCCGAAAATGCCAACGCCTTCTTTGCCGGAAGCCGGGCACGCCTGGGCCTGCGTATCGACGGCCGCCCTGCCGGCTATAACGAGCTTGTCTTTGGGAATGCCGGCCTTTGGGATGTGGAAAGCGTGGAAGTTCTGCGCGGTCCGCAAAGCACCCTGGTGGGCCGGAATGCCGTGGCCGGCACAGTCGTCATCAAAACAAAGGATCCGACCTTTGATTATTCCGGAGCGCTTGAAGCTTCGGTCGGCAATTATCAGGGCCGTCAGTTTGCCGGTATGGTCAACCTGCCCATTGCCGAAGATCTTCTTGCCGTAAGGATTGCCGGAGAGTGGCAATCCTCTGAATCAGCGGTCGGGTATGAGCCCTTCCCCGGCGCCAGCAATCCCGGCGATATCGAATCTATCAATGTACGCGGCAAAATCCTCGCCCATCCGAATATCGGAGAGGATTCAACCCTGCGCCTGACGGTGGCCCATTCCAGCTATGAAGGGCCGCAGGGTGAAATTATCGTGCGCCCTTTTGACAATCGATATTCAAATTTCCCCCAGCAACCGGTTCACAAGCCCTCCACAACCAGCATCAGCGGTGAATTTGAAGTGGATCTAGATGACCACTGGCGCCTTGAGCTGGATACGTCCTTCACGGATTTTAAATTCGACCGGAAGACATCGCCCGGCAGTTCCAATGCCGGTATCGATACGCTGGAACTTTCCGTTGACCCCCGCGTCCGCTATTCCGCCGATAACGGCGTGGACATCCTTGTAGGTGCCCATCTGTACAAATCCCGGCAGGATGAATTTATCGAATTCGTCGCCCTGCAGAATTTTGACGATAAGGTCGATACCTATGCGCTCTATGGTGAAGCGGTTATTCCGGTTACCGACAGTGTGGATGTCTCGCTGGGAGCCCGCTATGAATATGAACGGCATCGCAGAAATGGTGGCGATGCTGCCGGTGCCGTCGCCACCATCGACAGTGACCGCTCTTTCAGGGCTTTCCTTCCCAAATTCGGGCTGAACTGGCAGCCATCCCGCCGGCAAAGCTACGGATTTCACATTTCCAAAGGTTATAACGCCGGCGGTGGGGGTATTTCCGTGGGTACGCCCGTTCCCTTCCCGGTTATCCATTATCAGTATGACGAAGAAACCGTCTGGAATTACGAGGTCTATGGCCGTCAGAAACTCATGAACGGCCGGCTTCAACTGACCCAGAATGTGTTTTTCTCCCGCTACAAGGATATGCAGTTGCCGTTCGACCTGACGCCTCTTGATACAAGAGACGAAGCCTTCGTTGTCCGAAATGCGGATGCCGTCACCACTTACGGCGCAGAGCTTGGAGCCTCCTTTGATCTGACGGAAAATCTCAATCTGTTCGGCAATATCGGCCTGCTTAAAACCGACATCACCGATTATCCCGCATCAGGCGTTGAAGGAAATGAGCTGTTTGGCGCACCCAGCCTTACCGGTAATGCCGGTTTCACCTGGCAGTATGGTGGGTTTAAAACCAGCTTTTCCGCCCGGTACTCGGATGGTTACTTCACCGATATCAACAACCGGCCTCGTGGTAAGGTAGATCCTTACATCGTCGCAGATGCCCATGTCAGTTATCAGTTCAACAATATCCGTGTCTTTGGCGAGGTTAAAAACCTGTTCAATTCGGATTCGGCCGTCGCCTTCTATCCAGGTGCAACAACCGCAGATGATACGGCCGTTCTGTTGCAGCCGCTGACCTTCCGGATCGGCACTGGAATAGAATTCTAGAGCGTTATGTCAGAACTTTATTCCGATCATTCTCTGTGGCCATTGTGCATTCTGTCTCTAAAAGGCGAACAAAGCCTTGAGCAGCACAGAGACATGATGGCTATTTGGGATAGCTGGTTTTCCCACGGGGAGGAATTTATTGCCCTGCGGGTTTATCGGGACAGTGCCTCCCTCAAACAAGCGGCAGGTATCGCACAGGCCACCAAACACTGGCTTCAGTCGGGGGCAGCGAAACAGATACAAAACCAGGTTTCCGCTATGCTGATGGTCATACCGGATGCTGACTTCGAGCTCTCGAACCGCGCTTCGGTAAAAAGTGTTTTCGGTGTGGACGGCGGTATTTTTCCGGACCTGGCCTCCGCAACCGACTGGTTACAGGAACAAAAACTTCTGCCGCAGGAAACCCTGCGGCAGGCTGAGCAGACGATCGCAAGGATGTCACCCTCTTAGGATCAGCGCTTTGCCGTCACCTCAATCTCGATTTTCATGTTGGGATCCAAGAGACCGGCAACAAACATGGTCGCAGCAGGACGCGCTTTTTCAAAGGCCTTACGGATAGCCGGCTGACACGCCTGAAAATCTTCACGCTCCGGCAGCAGATAATGAACCCGCACCACATTGTCGAGGGAAGAGCCTGCTTCTTCCAGCGCCGCCTGGATATTTTTAAAACACTGCTCCACCTGCTCCTCAATACTTTCCGGCAGCGTCATTGTAGAATAATCAACACCGGTGGTACCGGATACAAAGACATAATGCTCGTCAATCACCGCCCGGGAATAGGCGAAATCCTGCTCGAATGTGGAACCGGATGTCAGATGTTTGACCATGATCTTCCCCTTTTCTGAAATAGCTGGTTTACAAACGGGTAAAACCAGAAAAGAGGATTTTCGTCAATCAGTTAGAAGAATAGAATGTACCTGTCATCACAATTTCGTTAGAGAAAAATGCGAAAAAAATGCCCGGAAAAGAAAACACTTTTCCGGGCTTTGAATTTACACTTTCAGACAGACGTCAGTTTTTGCGGATCATATTGATAATACCGGAGAAATCTGCTGCTTCTCCATCGCCGGAAACATAGCTCTGATAAAGATCCGTCGCAGCTTTACCAAGCGCGGTGGACGCATCAAATCCGTCTGCCGCCTCCTGGGACAGCATCAGGTCTTTAAGCATATTCTGCGCGGAGAAGCCCGGCTTATAGTCGTTATTGGCGGGCGAAGCCGGAACAGGTCCCGGAACCGGGCAATAGCTGGTAAGGGACCAGCACTGACCGGACGCCGTTGATGCGATATCAAACAGGGTCTGATGCTCCAGACCCAGCTTTTCACCTAGCACAAAGGCTTCCGACACGGCGATCATGGAAATGCCAAGGATCATGTTATTGCAGATCTTGGCCGCCTGACCGTTACCGGACGCGCCTGTATGGACAATATTCTGTCCCATAACCTCGAGAACCGGTTTCGCCGCTTCAAAAGCACCGGCAGGACCGCCAACCATAAAGGTCAGAGTTCCGGCAACTGCACCGCCGACACCGCCGCTGACCGGTGCATCAACCATCATCATACCAGCCGCAGAGGCTGCCGCTGACACTTCACGCGCCGTCGCCACGTCAATCGTGGAGCAATCAATGAACAGGGTTCCTTCGCTGGCCGCAGCAATTGCGCCATTATCACCCAGATAGACGCCACGCACATGATCCCCCTTGGGCAACATGCTCACAACGATATTAACACCTGTCGCGGCGTCATTGGCGCTCGGTGCGGCTTCACCGCCCGCATCAACGCATGTTTGCACCGCTGCTTCCGACAGATCGAAAACCTTGACGGAATGTCCTGCTTTCAAAAGGTTGAGGGCCATGGGCCCCCCCATATTCCCGACACCGATAAATCCGATTTTAGCCATTTATCTCTCCCCGATGGGCAAACGCCCCGGAAAACCGGGGCGCTGCTGATCGTCTGTTGATGATTATTTATGAGTTGGCATGACGAATTCCGCACCGGCCTTGATGGAATCGGGCCAGCGGGATGTCACGGTTTTCACTTTGGTATAGAAGCGAACGCCTTCCGGTCCGTGCTGGTTGTGATCGCCAAAGGCAGATGCTTTCCAGCCACCGAAGCTGTGGAATGCCAGCGGAACCGGAATCGGAACGTTTACACCGACCATGCCAACCTCAACATTGTTGGAGAAAGCGCGGGCCACATCACCGTTACGGGTGAAGATGGAGGTGCCGTTACCGAACTCATGCTTGTCGACCATATCAATTGCCTGATTGAAATCATCAGCACGAACAACGGACAGAACCGGGCCGAAGATCTCTTCCTTGTAGATCCGCATATCGGTCTTCACATTGTCAAACAGGCAACCGCCCATATAGAAGCCGTTTTCGTAGCCCTGCATCTTGAAGTCACGACCGTCGACAACCAGGTCAGCGCCTTCTTCAACACCCAGATCCACATAACCCTTCACCTTGTTCAGGTGATCGGCTGTCACCAGCGGTCCCATATCACCATCAGCCGCACTCGGTCCGACTTTCAGGCCACGAACACGCGGTGCAAGGCGCTCGACCAGTTGGTCGCCCGCATCACCAACAGCAACCGCGACAGAGATCGCCATGCAGCGCTCACCGGCGGAACCGTAACCGGCGCCGATGAGGGCATCAGCCGCTTTGTCCATATCCGCATCCGGCATGATAAGCATATGGTTCTTCGCACCGCCCATAGCCTGGACTCGCTTGCCGGCCGCCGCCGCACGGGAATAGACATATTTGGCGATCGGTGTGGAACCCACAAAGCTGATGGCTTTGACCCGCTCATCATCCAGCAGCGTATCAACGGCAACCTTGTCACCATGGACAACATTGAGAACGCCTTTCGGCGCACCGGCTTCAAGCATCAACTCACCCAGGCGAACCGGCAGAGACGGATCTTTTTCGGATGGTTTCAGGACGAAGGTATTACCGCAGGCAATGGCGACGGCGAACATCCACATGGGTACCATAGCCGGGAAGTTAAACGGCGTGATACCGGCGACAACACCCAGCGGCTTGCGCATGGAATACATGTCGATACCGGAGGAAACATTGTCGGAAAACTCACCTTTCAGAAGATGCGGGATACCGCAGGCGAATTCAACAACTTCCAGACCGCGGATGATAGAGCCTTTGGCATCGGAATGAACTTTACCATGCTCACTGGACAGCAGCGCCGCCAGTTCGTCGATATTTTCTTCGACCAGCGCCTTAAATTTGAACATGACGCGGGCGCGGGTAATCGGCGAGGTTGCGGCCCATTCCGGGAAAGCATCCTGACTGTTCTGGATAGCGTTACCAACTTCAGCCTCAGTAGCCAGTGGTGTTTCGCCGGACTGCTCACCAGTGCTCGGGTTATAGACCGGGCTGAACCGGCCTGAAGTACCGGCGACAAGCTGTCCGCCGATATAATGTTTGATCTGCTCTGTCATTCGTTTCGCTCCCCGCGTGGAATTTTGATGCTCTAACTTTACATGGGTAAAAATGCAAAGTAATTAGATAAGATTGCACATACTATGTGTATTTATACACAAATGGAGGTACGGCATGTTTGACTGGAATGATATCCGGTTTTTCCTGGAACTCAGCCGCAA
>DIYE01000128.1:0-1945 GCA_002428885.1 Alphaproteobacteria bacterium UBA6062 | reverse complement strand
GGAACTCAGCCGCAAGGGGCGCCTGACCGAGGTCGCCAAATCCCTCAAGGTGGATCATACCACAGTCAGCAGGAGAATTCTCTCCCTCGAAAAGCAGCTGGACGCCAAGCTGTTCGAAAGCACCACACGCGGCTATGTCCTGACTCAAGCAGGCGAACGTCTCATGCCCCAGGCCGAAGCCATGGAAAGTGCCTCCGCCATGATCCAGGATCATGTGGGCGGCGAAAACCGGAACCTGACGGGCGTTGTCCGGCTTGGCGTTCCGGAAGGGTTTGGCAGTCAGTTCCTGTCCCGGGACATGCCGCGCTTTCGGGAACTGCATCCCGAGATTGAACTGGAATTTGTCGCCAATGACCGCTTTGTCAGTCTCTCTAAGCGCGAAGCGGACCTATCCATTACCCTGGAACGCCCAAGATCCGGCAGACTGATTTCGAAAAAACTGACCGATTACAGCCTGCGCCTTTATGCCAGCCGGGATTATCTGAAAAAGCACTCCGATATCCGCTCAGTGGAAGATCTCAAGGATCATACGTTCATTTCCTATATCGAAGAGCTGGTCCCCGATCCCCAGATGCTCTACCTCTCTGAATTTGTCTCAAACCCCAATGTGACCCTGAAAAGCTCCAGTATTGTCTTCCAATTCCAGGCCACCTTGGCAGGCGCCGGTCTCAGCATCATGCATTGCTTTGTGGCCGATGAACGTCCGGAACTGGTTTGCCTGCTGCCGGATGATATTAACGTCAAACGCACCTTCTGGCTTAACACGCCGGAAGACATTCATGACCTCGCTCGAATCAAAGCGGTTACCCAGTTCCTGACGGAACTCGTGGAAAGAGAGCAGAAAAAACTTCTCGGTCTGACAGGTTGAGAAATCCATCAAAAGAACGCGAGGGTTTCCTTCGCTGTTTTATTTTAGATATTTTTGATATAAATTTGAAAGGTGCAAAACAGGAGCCTTTCAATGCTTCAAATCGCCGTCGAAAAGGTATGTGACCTTATCATCAACTCCCTGGCGCTTAACGCGACGCTGGAGTCCGGTGGCGACGACTTTACGGAAATCCCGGATATTGACGACAATCTGGAATTTGCACCGCCCAGGGAAGACGGTTACCTGGATCTGAAACGGATCATCGACAAGATGAATGAGGAAGAACAGCTTCACCTGGTCGCTCTTGCCTGGATCGGTAGAGGCACTTTCTCCGTTGATGAATGGGATGACGCTCTTCAAGAAGCCGCTAATCTGGATAACGGTTTTATCTCAGATTACCTGGTGAAGATGCCACAACTGGGGGATTATCTGGAAGAAGGCCTCTCTGAGCTCGGTTATTCCTCTGAAGGTTTCGAGACGGGAATCAGATAACCTATTTTTTCAAAAGACTAACCGCCTCCTCCAGGTCCTCCGGCCGGTTGATATTGAAAAAGGGATCTCCTTCCTCCTCAGTCCAGCGGACGCTGGTCAGACTGTAACGCTCCGCAAAAACCAGAATTTTCCGAAGCTCTTCCACCGTAATTGCCTGCCTCAGGGCTTCCGTCAGTGAAAACGGCCAGAGCGCGACCACCGGATGGATTCGCTCCTTGGAATACGCCATAACAATGGCATGGGGGCTGGAAGAGAGCCCCGCCTGTAATCGAGGCACCAGATCTTTCGGAATAAAGGGGGCATCGGAGGGAACGCTCAGCATGTGGCTGGCGGTGTTTCCCTGCTCCTTAAAATACTCAAGGCCTGTCAGGATACCGGCCAGAGGACCGAGATGCCCTTCAACACCATCCGCTCTCACAGGATAATGCTCGTGCTCCAGCGGGGAATTGCTGTTGAGCAGGATGTCACCGACCTGAGGCTTGACGGTTTCGATCACATGATCCAGCAGTGACTTACCGCCCAGTATTTTAAGAAACTTGTCCCCGCCCCCCATGCGGCGGGACTGGCCGCCGGCCAGGATCAGAC
>DIYE01000073.1 GCA_002428885.1 Alphaproteobacteria bacterium UBA6062 | reverse complement strand
ATATCCAGGGTGCGCAGGATCTGGCACTTCTGCTAAGGGCGGGTGCCTTGCCCGCACCTTTGAAGGTGATTGAGCAACGCTCGGTTGGGCCGGACCTCGGGGCGGACTCTATCGCGGCCGGTAAGATTGCCGGTATCATTGGTCTTGTTGCCGTTATCATCTTTATGATCGTCACCTATGGCCTGTTTGGTCTGGTTGCCAATGTTTCGCTGGCGATGAATATGTTCCTGATCGGGGCCGCTTTGTCGGTTCTCGGGGCAACGCTGACATTGCCGGGGATTGCCGGGATTATCCTGACGGTTGGTATGGCCGTGGACGCGAATGTTCTGATTTTTGAGCGGATACGTGAAGAGATCAAATCCGGAAAGTCGGCATTGAATGCCATTGAATCCGGCTTTAACCGCGCTTTTACAACGATCGTGGATGCCAATGTTACGACAGGTATTGCAGCCGTCATCCTGTTTGTCATGGGATCGGGACCAGTCAAGGGGTTTGCTGTGACATTGGGGATTGGTATCCTCTGTTCCATGTTTACAGCCATTATGCTGTCACGCATGCTGATATCGCTCTGGGCGCTTCGGACACGTCCGAAAACACTTAATTTGTAAGGGAGAAATCTGATGTATAAACTGAAGCTTGTCCCTGCAAACACCAGTATTCCTTTCCTGAAATCCCGCTTTGCGGCTTTCGGACTGTCTCTTTTGCTGATCCTCGGATCTATCGGTATGTTCTTCGGACCGGGCCTGAATAAAGGCATCGATTTTGAAGGCGGTATCATGATTGAGGTCAAGATGCCCGAAGCGCCTGAGCTCGCGGATATGCGCAGTGATCTCGGTAGTCTCGGACTGGGGCAGGTCTCCCTTCAGACCTTTGGCGCACCAGATGACATCCTGATCCGCGTCCAGCGTCAGGAAGGAGACAGCGAAGCCCAGAAAATAGCGGTAGAAAAGGTCAAGGCCAAACTCGATGAACGGTATGGTCAGGATATCTCTTATCGTCGTATCGAGTTTGTTGGACCGACCATTTCAGCGGAGCTTGTGGATACCGCGATCCAGGCGGTTCTGGTATCCGTCGTCGCGATCCTGATTTATATCTGGCTGCGTTTTGAATGGCACTATTCCGTAGGTGCCATTGCCGCGCTGGTTCATGATGTGATCCTGACCATCGGGATGTTCGCCGTGACGGGGATTGAATTTAATCTGGCCTCTGTTGCTGCCATCCTGACCATTGTGGGATATTCCATCAATGATACGGTGGTGGTCTATGACCGGATCCGCGAGAATTTCAGGCGGTACAAGAAGATGGAAGTCCAGGATCTTCTCAATCTGTCCATTAACGAGACCTTGTCCCGGACAGTCATGACGTCCGTAACGACTTTGCTGGCGTTGCTGGCACTGTTTATTTTCGGAGGTGAGGTTATTAGGGGTTTTGCAACGGCCATGATTTTCGGTGTGTTGGTTGGTACCTATTCCTCGATTTTTGTTGCCGCGCCGCTGTTGTTGCAGATCGGCCTGACGCATCATAATGAGGAAGATGACGGCTTTAAACCAAGTGATGATCCGGTTGAAGCGGAAAGCTGATTAGGCCATCCGTTTCTTTCGAGAGGAGGGAGAGTGAAATGCAGGATATTTCCGGCCTTCCTGAAGAAGGACAACAGCTTATCAACTCCTATGGAGAAGGCGGGTTTCGGGTAAGTGGCGTCCGCTACGATGGCTCCGTTCTTGTTTTTCCGGACCGAACACAGGTCTGGGACATCGGATCTATGGACACTCTTTCCGCCGCAAGCCTTCAACCGGTTTTGGATGCCGAACCCGCTGTGGAAATTCTGCTGATCGGCTGTGGGGCCAGCATGGCTTATATCGAAGATGATATTCGCAGGGCGCTGCGGGAAAAAGGCATTACCATTGATGCTATGGACAGCGGTGCCGCAGCCCGCACCTACAATGTTTTGCTGCTGGAAGGGCGCCGGGTTGCGGCTGCCCTGATTGCTTCTTGAGCCGCATACCGGGTGCAAAGACCCAGACGCCAGGAAAGGCGTTGAGTTTCCTTATTCTGTGCCTTGGGTATCTGTTTATTGTTCCCTACCTTCACAAAACCGTCCTTCATGGCCTTCCTTTGTTTGAGCTTTATGCTCTGCTGCCGCTTACTACACCCGTCTCCTGGATGAACGGTTTTGATCCGGTCTTTTTTGAAGTTGTCTCGGATCTTCTTTTCAGTGGGGGCTTTCTAGTCCTCTTATTCCTCTGGTGGATCCTGTTCCGGAAAATCGGCGATGTAAGTTTGCAAAGATTGCTGATTATTGCCTTTTCGGTTGGCTTTTACCTTGTTCATAACGTCCTCGCTCACAGTTTTGCTTCCTGAATAAGGCTTTACAGCGGCCATTCCTACTGCATATTATTTTTCTACAGTAGAAAAATATAATAAAAATAATCAGAGCTAGAGAGAATGGGGATCAAAATGGCTGGAATTCTATCCAACTTAAGAAATACGGTAATTGCAGGTATTGTGCTGACAATCCTGATGATTGTTATTGTCGGTGGTATGACAGGTGAAGGGTTGGCGATGGGACATGCGTGGGGCGCTTTTTTTCTGCGCTGGCTGCATGTTCTGAGCGGCGTGATGTGGATCGGACTTCTGTGGTATTTTAATTTCGTGCAGATCCCGAATATGCCCAATATTCCGGATGAGCAGAAACCGGCAATCGGCAAGGTGATTGCACCTGCCGCCTTGTTCTGGTTCCGCTGGGGCGCCATGGCAACCATCGTGACCGGGCTTTTGCTTGCCTGGGCCAACGGTTATCTGATGGAAGCGATTACCATTGGCGGGATTGAGGGTTTTGCAGTCGGCAAGCATGTAGCCATTGGCATTGGCATGTGGCTGGGAACGATCATGTGGTTCAATGTCTGGTTCGTTATCTGGCCCAACCAGAAACGGGCTTTGGGTATTGTGGAAGCCGAGGCAGATGTCAAAGCGGCTTCAGCACGGACTGCTATGCTGTTTTCACGAACAAACACAATGCTGTCCATTCCCATGTTATATGCCATGGTGTCGGCTCAGAATATTTTCTAAAGACTAAAAAAGGGGCCGGAAAACCGGCCCCTTGATTCTAATCTTGATCGAATAGGGATCAGGCGTTTGCCAGATTTTCGTTAGCGAAATCCCAGTTGACCAGGCTCTCCAGGAATGTGGAGATATAGTCAGGGCGACGGTTCTGAAAATCGATATAGTAAGCGTGTTCCCAGACATCCATGGTCAAGAGCGGTGTTGCACCGTCTGTCAGCGGGCATGCAGCATTTGGCGTTTTGGTGACTTTCAGCTTGCCGCCATCCAGCACCAGCCAGGCCCAGCCACTACCGAACTGTGTTGCGCCGGCAGCTTTGAACTCTTCTACAAATTTGTCGTAGGAACCGAAATCCTCGTCGATTTTTGCCGCAATGGCACCTGTCGGTTTGCCGCCGCCATTCGGGCCCATGGAGTGCCAGTAGAAAGTATGATTCCAGATCTGGGCGGCATTGTTGAAGATACCGGCCTTGGCTGCATCGCCAGCGGTTTCCTTCATCAGGTCTTCCAGGGATTTGCTGCTGTCACCATCCAGCAGGTTGTTCAGGTTGACAATATAAGTGTTATGATGTTTGCCGTGATGAAAATTCAGTGTTTCTTCTGAAACGTGAGGTGTCAAAGCGTCCTTCGCATACGGAAGGGCGGGAAGTTCGTAAGCCATAATAATCCTCTAGCCAGTTACTCAAACGATTACGTTCATTTTTTGTTTTGAAAAGTCAGTCTTTAAAAGGACTGCTTGGTCATTTTTAACGCTTCGGTTATATCGTAAAATAAACGCCTGAAACACTCTTTTTTAATTATTCTAAAGAAGCGTTGTGATGCCGATAACAACTGAGGCCGAAAGGCGACTGATTTGACAAGGGAAACAGAACCTTCACATATTGCCGAGGAAGTTCGGCAGTATGATTATGACCGCTGGCTTTGCAGTCTTTTTGCGCCTTCAGACATCCGCGAACACCTGTTTGCCTTCCTCGCGTTTAATATCGAATTATCCCGTATTCGGGAGACGGTGTCTGAACCGATGCTGGGAGATATTCGCTTGCAATGGTGGCGCGAGGCCATCTCCGGTCTTGAAAGGCGCTCCCCGAAATCTCACCCGGTGATCGAGGCTCTCGATTTTACCAACCGCCGGAGACCTATTGATTTTTCCCTGATGCAGGACATGGTGGATGTTCGTGCCAGGGATCTGGATCCTACACCTATCAGCAGTATCGACGAGCTGATGGCTTATGCGGATGGAACAGGCGGGGCATTGCATCGCCTGATGATGCCGCTAACGGGTTTCGAAAGCTCAGAGGGAATGGATGCGGCCGGGCAGGCGGGCAGGGCTTTTGCGCTCTCTGGTATTATCCGGGCGATCCCTTTTCATTTTCGTCATGATCTTGTCCTGATACCTGTTGAAATGATGGAGGAGGTCGGAGTTACCCGGAATACCGTGTTCCAGGAAGAGCACAGAAGGAGTTTTTTCGGGATTGTGGAAGAAATGACGAAGCTTGCAGGGCTGGAACTTCAGAAGGCGCAAAAACAAGCGCGCTTGGCCGGACCGAATGTTAAGCCGGTCTCTCTTATCAACGGGATTACAGGCTTGTATCTGAGGCGGCTTAAAGCCGCGTCCTATGATCCGGCTCACAGCAAGGTACAGGTAGGCAGGCTTGCGAAAATAGCCAGCCTGTTTGTTACAAATCTATCAGGAAGATAAGGTTTTAGAGGCCTTATTCTAGAGATTTCCTAAGCGCCAAGTCTGCGCCTGAATGAAGTTCTGGGCAAGGAACCGATAGGTCACTTTGAGCTGGCGTTCGACAATCGGGCTTTCCTCTGCTGACAGGTTTTTCCAGCCTTCAATCATTTCATCCCAGATCATAAAACGCTGGTGCAGATCGTCCCGTGTTTTCCGGATGATTTCGATCGTCGGGCCATAATTTTTGAGAATGGTCAGAACTTCACAGGTTTGGGCATCCATCTCATCGAACGTGGTATCAAAGTTATTGATAACCGGTTCAATCAGGGCGTGAATCCGGGATAAATCCTCCATCATACCCCGATCCCGCTTATAGACGGACCTTAACCGGTCAATATTATTGCCGATTTTCTTGATATGGCTGTAATGATCCCTAAGCGCTTCGATATAAGCGAGTTCCCGGATGACATCATCAACCTTTTCAACAACATCGTCCTTGGTGATACCAAGTTTTTCAGCGATCTCTCTGAAGGCCGTTTGCACTTTTTCCTTGGTTCCGGGATCGTTCGCAATGGATTCCAACTCACCGATGTTGGTAATGATTTCCTCGCTGCCGGACATCCAGGAAATAAGCTGCATGGTAACGCGGCCTCGGGCGATCTGTTTGTGGACCTCTTCAATACTCCAGGAGGCCGAACCGTCCAGAATTTCAGTCGGAATAGAATCGTTTGGATGGATTTCTTTCACGAATTTCAGAGAACTGGTGATCGTGTTCAAGAGTTCAGCATCGGTGCTGTCTTTGTCGATCCCGAATTCCTGGCAGATAGACCGGACAGGAATTGCGCCCTTCATTTCGCCAAGTTCAACAAACAAGGCGGCTTCCTTGCTGTCATGGGTTAGCTTGAAGTGAGCGCCCTTGACACCAAAAATTTTATGCTCAAACGCAAAATGAGTGCTGGGACTCACATCGCCGTTTTCACTGCCAGCTTCAGTTGCTTCTGCTTCGGCCATAATCGGTGTCTGAACCTTGTATTAATCCTGGTTACGGTCATCAGTAGAGAGGAGGATAAGTATCCTCAACTCTTTCTGAAACAAGGATATTCTGACATCGTATATAAATAGTTACCAAATGTAAGAATGTGACAAAAAGCAGGGTCACGCAGGGATTGAAGCTTTCCAGGTCTCGAAATTCGCAAAAGCACGTCTGGTATAGGCTTGCTTGCGTTCCTTTTTCTTGACCCGCTGTTCCAGCGGGGGAAACAGTCCAAAATTAACATTCATCGGCTGGAACGTACTGGCTTCGGCCCCGCCCGTTATATGAGACATGATCGCTCCAAAAGCCGTTGTCTGGGGAGGAAGCGTGAAAGTCTCCCCCAGATATTCAGCGGCCATAAAGC
>DIYE01000075.1 GCA_002428885.1 Alphaproteobacteria bacterium UBA6062 | reverse complement strand
TCAGCGGTGGTCGCCGGTAATGTGGAGACCTCCCAATGTATTACCGACTGCCTGTTCGGTGCGCTGAATGTGATGTCCGCCGCCCAGGGTACCATGAATAACTTTACCTTCGGCAATAATACCCACCAGTATTACGAAACCATCTGCGGCGGCTCCGGTGCAGGGCCCGACTATGATGGAACCAGCGCCGTTCATACCCATATGACCAATGCCCGCCTCACCGATCCGGAAATTCTCGAATGGCGGTTCCCCATAACTCTGGAAAGCTTTGAAATTCGCAAAGATTCTGGTGGTAGTGGTAAACATACCGGCGGAGACGGTACCCTTCGAAAGCTCAAATTCCATGAGGAGATGACGGCGGCGATCCTGGCCAGTCACCGGGCGGTTCCGCCTTTTGGTCTGGAAGGTGCGGAAGATGGAGAAGTCGGCAGGCAATGGGTCATCCGCCAAAGTGGCGAAACAGAGGAACTGGAAGGCCGGGATAAAACCGTTATGCATCCCGGCGATGTCTTTGTGATCCAGACACCGAGCGGCGGAGGATACGGAAAAGCGTAACGCTTAAGAAGACATAACCTCTCTGAAAACATATATCTGCAGTATTTTTGCCATGTTTGTGAGGCTAATTTTGTTTTCAATCGTATGGTGCCGGCCCTGAGAGTTTTATATGTTCGAAAAGAAATTTATCATCTTATTCAGCATTCCAGTTGTTGTTGTAACGGTTGTGGCATTGGCCGGGATATATAAGTTCAACTATCTGGCATCTCAGGCAGGCTATGATGCTGACGGTAATCCGATTGTTGAACCTGTGGTCTGTGATGAGAATCTAAATCGATATCCCAACGAACAGGCCGCTATAGAAACCGGGCTCGATCGGTCTCGATATGGCGCTACTTATTGCCCGGAATACAAGATGCATCCCAGTTGGGATGAAGACCAGGATGGCTTAAACGATTGCTATAAAACAGCATCCTGCAATCCATTGGCAGACTATATGGCCGCTAAACCGGGCACGTCCCCGTCCGTCTATTTTGCTTCCATGGAAAAAAAATGGAAAGATCAGAATGGCATGTGCGCCAACTGCACACCTGAAAATGGCTTTTCCAGAAACGGACAACTCTCAAATGGACCTGCTATAAGCTGGATGAAAATCAGGCTTATGCTTAAAAATGATCTGAACGAGAACCCGCCCATTTATGAAGTAGAGGGTGTGTTTAATCGCGAATATAATGCAGCTCCCGAAATATTGGGGACCCGCATTCGCTTGGATGACGACATTTATACAATTATCTTTCCAGCCTCAAAAAGCCTGGAGTTTGAATATAAAAACAAGCGAGGAGCTTTGTCAGCTTACTATGAGGTTACGGAACTAGAGTAGAAACATGCCTGACCGAACAAAACTAAAGGCAGGAGACGCTATTAAGCTCCTGAGCGTCCCTGAATCAGACTTAAAAGAAAGAGCGGAAAGAGTTTATTCCGAAGAAGATATATTGCCAACCGCCACCGTTATCGAAATGGCTATTGAACAGTACGGCGTTGTCTTTATTGACCACATTGATGAACATAATCAACCTTGGTTTTCAGTGGACATCAATGTAGACGGAGAAATTGAACATCACCTATTGGCAATTCTCGACGACCATTCATGGACAACAGCCCGTTAAAATGCAGCGTTTAAAAACGGGGGAGCCCCGCCCCTATCACGATAGAGACAGATATGGAAAAGATCTATAAGGGAGGATGTCTATGCGGTCATATCCGGTTTCAAGCGATCGGTACTCCTGCCAATCCTCATACCTGTTCGTGTTCCATCTGTCAGAAACAGTCCGGCGCTCCCACCGTCAACTGGGTCGAGTATCCGGCCAGTGGCGTTGTCTGGACAGGAAAAGGCGGCACCCCAAAAACCTATCGCTCTTCATCCTATTCCCAAAGAGCCTTCTGCCCGCAATGCGGAAGCACAATTGGTGCCATCGATGATGATCCCGTTATTGCTTTCGTAACAACCTGTTTTGATGATGCAAATGACGTTGTGTTCAAGCCGCAAAGCCATTCTTACTGCGATACGCAGCCTGACTGGTGGAGACTGGACATTGGTAATTAAGGCATGCTCTAATCAAAAATATTCCTTTCATCCGCCAAGTTATCCATAGAGCTTACGAACAATCATATTTCCGGTCATCAGATCCAGATGAGCACCGCCGCCATTTTTAAAAATGGTGATTTCAGTCTCTGACAAACGGCCAGGTGCACCATTGCAGAGATCCCGGAAATCACCCTTCACATGACTGGCATCAAAAAGACCAGCCGCCATCGGGATCATCAGTTCGCCGATTTCGCCAATGGTGGTTTCCCGGGCATCCACAAACAGACTGCCCTTCAGCATTAGATCATCATCTGCTTCCCGCATATCCGGGCGGTAAGCACCGATTAGATCCACATGAGCGCCGGGCTTTATCCACGCTCCCTTGAGAATAGGCTCTTTGGCCATTGTGGCCGTTGAGATGATATCCGCCTGACCGGCTGCAGCGGCCAGATCCGTTGCGACCACCACTGCCATACCTTCCTTCGCCATATCGTCCGCGAGTGCCCTCGCCTTGTCTTCTGATCGCGCCCAGACGGTAAAAGTCTCAAGATCCGGAAAAACCTCGCGATAAGCCTGCAGGAGTGTCTTGGCGACAGTTCCGGCCCCGACAACCAGATAAGACCTGGCCTCTTTCCGCGCCAGAAGGCGCGCACCGAGCACACTATCGCCGGCAGTTTTCCACTTGGTCACAAGCGGGCCGTCAAGAATAGCGGACAAAGCACCGCTTTGACTGTCAAACAGTAACATTGCGCCTTGCACAGAAGGCTCCGGCGGCTGCTTGGCGGCATTTTCAGGATAGACCGTGACAGATTTCAGAGCCAACCCAACCCCGTCAATCCAGGCACCCCGGCTTAACAGACTCCGGTCTTCCTTTGTCAGCAGAAGATCTCCGATCTCCGCCCGCTCCAACTTATGTCCGGCCTCCAGTGCATTGGCCATTTCCTGCCAGCTAAGTTCGCCATCTGCTTGTTCGTAACTGATAAACCGCATCTCTTCCGCCTGCTTTATAAACTGCTTCAGCAGAGAGACTACTTCCCGTGTTGAACCGAGGCAAGCGGACTATCACGCCTTTATTTGCTGGCCAGATATTCTTTCCAGTGCCGGTCCGCATCTTGAATACGCGCAGCAATACCTGTTCTTTGCCAGCGGTCTTTTCCTTCCTTGTGACCAAAGAAGTAGAGCTTGCCGTCATGGATCAGCCAGACACCAGGATCAATGTCTGACAAGTTACCGAGACTCATCTGGTTGGAGCAGTATCCGCCATATTGCGGGGCATAGCCCTCCGGATTAGCCGCGAACAGATCGCGGCTTCCAGCATCCGCAAAACGCCACTCGGCCCCCTTCCATTTAAAGCTGAATGTTTTGTTCCCTTCAACGGGACGGCTTTGGGAAAAATACCCGGTGCTGTCATACCCCTGCAGCGCCGTCGCATCAAAATAACCGGTATTGATTTCTTCAAAAGCTGCTGCCGGATGGATCATCAGAACCGCAAACAAAAAAGACAGAATAAAAGACAGTCTGGATAGCATATGCACCCCCGTATTTCGGATGAACTCCAGACTGTCTATTTTGCGCCAAAAGGGAAATCAAATAAATGTCAGCTGATCGCCTGTTACAGCTCCTCCGGCGTCAGGGCAATTTGCCGGAAAATCGCATCTGCTCCTTCTTCGGGCAACGGCGGGTAAATGAGGCTGTTGACGATATTCTGTTTAATCTCTTTTCCTTCTTCTTTCACAGCCTGCACTTCGGGGTTCCAGCCAACCGTGAAAATGGCGCCCCAGTTTCCAAGATCAAGGCAGGTCCGGTAAATTTCCTGGCGGTAGGGAATTCCAGCCGTCCCCAGTAAATCGCACATGGCATTATGACCTACGAACCGGCCAAGCTGGATCGCATGCTGACAGGACATCAGGGCCACATGTTCCTCATCGGCATAAGCATGACAAGTGTCGCCGGCCGCATAGATATCATCGGATCCCCTGACTTTCAGGGTGCCGTCGACCAGAAGGCGGCCATGACTATCCCGAGCACCCGTCATCTCATCCGTTAGGGAACTGGCCCGGATACCCGTTGCCAGAATAATTGTTTTACTGGCGATAAATGTGCCGTCCTCAAGCTGAATACCTTCTGCCGAAAACGACTTAATATTCACTCCAAGATGCATTTCAGCACCGACCAACGCCAGCGCTTCATCAATATGCGGCTGAACCTGCTCACCCATAAAACGGATGGAGGTTTTATCCCGATCAATGAGATGAATGGGGATATCGCGGCCAAAACGGCGACGCAGTTCCGTTACAATCTCCAGACCCGTAAAACTGGCCCCGACCACAACATAAGCGTCCTGCTCCGGCAGGTT
>DIYE01000181.1 GCA_002428885.1 Alphaproteobacteria bacterium UBA6062 | reverse complement strand
GATTTCCACCCGCCGCGATATCGCCAATGGAAATACGGTGATTGTCAATGTTTCCAGGGCTATCATTGACGATGCCCGCCGCCAGTTCCCCCATCTGGAAGTTGCCTGCATCACGGCTCAGCCTCACATCCTGCGCACCCGCCTCACCTCCCGCGGCCGTGAAACAGCATCAGAAATCGAAAAACGGATCGAGCAGGCAACAGCCTATACATTGAGCGACCCGGATATCCGAATAATCGACAATAGCGGCCCGCTGGATGTGGCGGTACAGACCTTTGTCAGACTGATCGCTAATCCTTTAAAGGCATCTGCTTAAGTCAGACAGACGGAAATACACCTTCTGCCCTGAGGCACAAAACGGTATCGCTAAGATATTGAAATAAAGGATAAAAGAATATCCGGGATGCGAGGCATCTACTCACGAAAAATGGCTTAGTGTTAACAAAAGAACTGGATGTCTCACATCACCGGATATGAGGATCATTCTTATTCTATGTTGGTTCCAAGACGCACCTGAGATGCGGTTTATTTACAGCGCGAAGCCCAGACCTTATGACTGCTTGATCCAGCAGGCCTTACCGACACCAACCCTCCGGACAGCTTCCGTATCGACACTTTCTTCGGGTTAGGAAGAATTCATCGGTAAAACAATCTTTCAGGAAGAACGGCTGACGAATGTTGCTGACCGATGCCTAGAACACCGGATTTGTGCACGGGCATTATTATACCGTAAAACGGTATTTAATACAAGAATTATTCATTAATAACAAACAACAGTCATCTCATCGCTAAATTAAAAAATATAATCACTTTACCGTTTTGCTTTAGCCAACACAGCAAGAGCGAACGCACGTTTTTCATCATCAATGTTATGTGAAATTAAAGTGCATTCTTGAGCATCCTGCTCATCCATTATCTGGTCAATCAACTGAGGGATTTTTTTCCGTATTTGAGTTTTTTAGTTGGCGCGGGAAAAAATGGAAAACAACCAATGCTTTTCGAGCTTCCGGCGGGCAAACTATGATAGTACATAAATGCTTTGGATCTCTATACTCTCTCCTCACGAGACCTTTCATTTTAACAACTTCTCTATCTATCTTCTTCTGCTCTCTTGGATCTGCGCATGATAAAATGTGCATTCCAACTGTGGTCCAACCGCCTGGCTTTGATACAGCTAACTGATTAAGAACCTTTCTAAAATGATTGCCTAGGGAAACCTTAGGCTTGGGTATCGTTATTCCAAGTCCTCTGCTTTCGAAGTAGCGATCAATTGAAGCGGACATCCCCGAAGGCACAAATTTTGCGTTAAGCTTTTCTAGTTCTGATAGATTAAAGCAACTATCTAAATACAATCCTAGAAAATCTAATTCATCACCTAGTAATTGGAATGACTTTTGAAAATAGTACCGTTCCTTGAGATAATGATAAAATAGTATTGGATTGTCTAAAATATTAACAATGCAATCAAAATCAGATATTAGGATACTGGGAGCAAGCTGATGATCTTCCGGAAGCCAACCGCTAACTTTAAATTCTTTTTCAGCCGTACTCAAAGCTGAAAGATCATCCAGAGTGACCGAAAAGCGAATTACACAATCAACAAGTTCAGGATTAATCCCAATATCTTTAACTGCTTTCCAAGCACTTTCATCACCATCTTTAGCATTATAGATCAGCTTTTCAAGTCTGGCAGATTGTAGTGATGGAGAAATTATTAGATCAGTAATATGTCTTTTAACACGCTTGGGAGCCCCTCTTAGCCCTTCGGGTGTAAGACGATGAGATTTAGCCTCCCCAATTAACACAACACGATCGTGTATTACCAACAAATCCGTTTCGTAGTGCTTCGATGCATATTCCCACATTACTGAAGATCTCACCATTGCACCGGGAAGCGCTTTTTGTGTTAAAGAAACGAGATGATTTTCCAGAAATTTAGAACGTTGTTTTTCCAGGCTTTTTTTCAAATTTGCCTTAGATGCTAACCTATCAATCAATCGACTAATATGACTAAAAGCAATTTGCGGAGCTGCGAAAAAATAATTCTTATTACCCAAAGCAATTGCAGGTCGATCCCAGACAGGATTTCCTAGAAAAAAATGCTCAATCTTACTTCCTTCTAAATCTCCCGGCAGATAAGTTACTTCAGCCATAATAGCTAGAATCTTGACTTCACTAACATCAGAAATTCTCGCAATCTCGCATGAATGAAAGGTAGCCAACTCATCTAATTCGAGATCAAAATGTGCCATTACTAACCCCAAGGCCTGCTCTCTAGAGCAATCCTTCGGAAGCTTTTCAATTAAATCATCTGCAGATCCCCCCAAATCGGGAGCATACTTATAATAGTTCCTTATTATTTGACGGTAGTTTTTCCCTCTTGATATCTTTCTTAAGACATTAAAGTGTTTATTTTGTCGATCTTCAAATTCACTAACAATTGATTTCAAAACTCTAATGAGGTCTTCACCACTAAATCCGTAGTATTTTTCAAACTCGTTATTTAACGGTAAAATTAACTCATTTGATAACCTTACAACATCATCAAAATAACCCCAATTTCGAACCCCTTGTGTGTGAAATTTTAAACGCTGCTGCAGCCCTCTGATAGCTAGTTCGTCTTTATCCAGATTCTCTGGTGTAGAAACAATACTTTCTGACAACGCGACAATCGAGAGTTCAGGTACAAGATCAAACATCTTCTGCACAATCTCAGGAGTTATTGACTGTTGTCCCCACTCGAAATCTGGTAGCGTTAACAACAACGCTTGGAGGAACTCAAGGTGATGCTGTCCAAACTCATTTAAACTCGAGCGTGGCTCCACTCCATTAGACCCGGCATATTGTCTCAAGGCATACGATGATAGACATGCCAATATTTGGGCTGGGTATATACTTCTAAATAAATCTAGAAATTGCTCAACCAATACCGGAAACTCTTTAAGCTTAACTCTTGCGACTTTGGTTATTTCTTCCCTAAACTGTTTTTGATTATCTACGTCAAAATTAAGGAGACTAAATTCATAGGAAGCAGAATTGTTAGAAGGCTTATTTTTCTTCATCAATCGACTTTTCAATTTAAAGCAACTAATTATAGCATAATAGTCAGCATTAATCTCATATTATTTATACTTCCTAGTTCGTGAAGTTCCGTTTCAAATTTCTTCCAGCTAACATAAATAATCCCTGCAGAAACAACCAACTAAGCTATATTTAAATACGGGAAAATCAATTATTAATAGCTTTTAATGAAATTTAATTATATTAAAAAGGTAATCACATCGCTTGAATCTGAAAAAAGCTAAAGAGAATAACCCCTCAACACCCTAAACGGTGCTCCGCCGCCCGGATCTCCGAACAGGCATATTCTGTCTACTGTAAACGGCCTTGCGCGAAGGCTTTCGGTAACGCTCTGAAGGCGCGCTTCAATCAAATCCAGAGCATCGACCTCCAGACTATCCGTCAGGGTCAGGTGAAAGCGGAATTCGTCCATCACATAGGGATAACCCCACTCCTGTAGATACGCCTCTTGCCGGTCAGTCAGGCCGCGGGCGCGGCGTTTCTGGAGTTCTTCTTCTCCGGCCGGTTTGCGAAACTGGTCAAGGCTCTGGACGCAGGTTGCCGCAATATCAGTGATGCTTCCGTCGTCCTGCTCCGGGCAGAGGGCCAGGAAGCGGCCGATGCGTTTGACAATCAGGCGGGTTGGATTTGAGGCTAACATTCCGGCGGCGAGTTCCGTGATTGCCCGATCCAGATCCTCGATTTTATAATCCGGATGTAAGGCAAAAGGCGGTTTCAGGGTACCGTGGAAACCATATCGCGAGGGGGATTTCGTGTAGCTTTTGAGATGCTGCAGGGTCAGTCCGCTTAGTTCGGGCCTCGGCAGGATAAGGCCGCTTTCAGGGTCTCTTCCAAGCCAGGCATTGCCGAAACGCGCTAATGGACTGTCCGGCGCCGGTGCGTAATAAACCGCGTATCGGGCATATCCCTGCATTATTCCATCCTACTCGGTATCATATCTCAGACAAAACTCCCGGGCGGACAGGTCTCTGAAATCGGAAAGTCGCTCCGTCAATTCCTGATGGTTCCAGTCCCACCAGCAGATCCGGAGGAATGCTTCCTGAAGCTCTTTCTCAAATCTTGGCCTAAGAGCCGTCGCAGGAATGCCGGTAACGATTGTATAGGACGGAACATCCTTGGTGACAACTGCGCCGGAACCGATAACCGATCCCGTGCCAATCGTCACACCGCCCTGGATAACAACACCATGCCCGACCCAGACATCATGGCCGATCTCTACCCGTAAGGAGCGCCGCCCCTCAAAGAAAGCCTCGTCATCAGGGCCCATACCATACATCTCGCTACGATATTGAAAGTGATGCATGGAAGCCCGGTCCATGGGATGCTGGCCGGGATTGATCCGGGTATGGGCCGCGATATTGGCGAACTTACCGATCTTGGAAAAGATCACATCGCCATCATTGACGATGTAGGAATAATCCCCCATCGTCGTTTCAATCATCTTTGTCCGGGCACCGACCTCGGTCCATTTCCCAAGATCTGACAACAAAACCTGGGCGGTGGGATCTATAGTCGGATTTTCACTTAAACCACTGCCCGGGTAGACATTCTTTTGGGCAATCCCCATCAAGTTACCATCTTACGGAGGCGTTGTGACAAGATATCCAACAGACTGACACTGGCAATAATGATGATAATCACAGCCGCTGTTTCCGCATAATAGAAGCCACGGATATATTCCCAGAGAACCATGCCGATGCCCCCAGCCCCGACGATGCCGAGAACCGTCGCAGAGCGGACATTGGATTCAAAGCGATAGAGAGAATAGGAAATCCAGAGCGGCAAGACCTGCGGGATAACACCAAAGATTACTTCCTGCAATCCGTTGGCTCCCGTTGCCCGGATCCCTTCAACAGGTTGCGGGTCAATGGCTTCAACAGCTTCGGAATAGAGTTTTGCGAGAATACCGGTTGTATGGATCCAGAGAGCCAGGACACCGGCAAACGGCCCAAGACCAACGGCCACGACGAACAGCATGGCAAAGACAATTTCATTAATGGCGCGAGCCGCATCCATTAAACGTCGGAAAGGTTGATAAACCCACGGCGGCACAATATTTTCAGAACAAAGGATACCCAGTGGAACGGAGCAGACAATAGAGAGAGCCGTTCCCCAGATGGCGATCTGAATGGTTATCCACATTTCCGACAGATACAGTTTCCATTCCAAAAAGTCCGGCGGAAAGAACCCCTTGGCAAACTCCACCATATTGTCAGAATTGTTTACCAGTTCCATGGGACGCATATCAGCCCCTTCCCAGGAATAGGTCAGAAACCCGAGGATAATAGCCCAAATCAGGATATTGACCGAAGATCTCTTCAAGTCTTGTGGTGGTATCTTCACTTCCGGAAGAGTGGTTTTGCTGACGCTCATTGTCATGGATCTGCACCGTCTTTAGGGTCAAAGCCCTTCGTTTAAAAAAAGGGCGCCCGCTGGAGAGGGGCGCCCAGTTGCTTTCAGCTTTTTTTATTTGTTGGCAACGAGAATGGCCAGTTCAGCCAGTTCTTTATCGATTGCGTCAATCTTCTCTTTTTTATCAGCAGCTTTGATTTCTGCGTTTTTCTGGATTTTCAGCTTGTTCTTGAACAGAGCCAGCTGACGGATCGGATAAAGCTGTGTGTTGTTGCTTTCCATGAACAGACCCTGACCGTCGGAAATACCACCGAGAACCTTGCGGGCAGCAGCCACATCACCGATACGGCCATAGCCTAAGAAGAAGGCTTTGATCCGGGATTTAAGTTCCTTGGACATATCTTTACGATAAACCATCGGATCAGACGGGATCAGCGGAGATGTCCAGATAACCTTAACCTTAGCGGCAGCTTTCGGAGCTTTAAGTTTAGAACGTCCGATCTGCTCAGAGTTATTGGCAGCAACATCAACCTGGGCATTGGCCGTCGCCATCAGGTTTGTTTCGTGATTGGCGTTACGAACTGTTTTGAAGCATTTCTTCGGATCTACATTATTTTCAGCGAAGACATAATAGCTTGGAACAAGGAAGCCTGATGTAGAGTTCGGATCACCAATACCGAAGTTCAGGGATTTGTCGCACTTGAAAATATCTTCAAGCTTGTTGATGTGGGTGTTCTTCACATTGGTGATGATGTGAGAGTAGTAACCCTGGCTACCGTCTACCTTTGATGTCTGGACGAAAACCTCACCACCGGAGCGGTCAACAGCTTCCATACCGGATTTGTTACCAAACCAGGCAACGTGAACCTTACCGAAGCGCATGCCTTCGATAACACCGGCATAGTCAGGGGCAAAGAAGGCTTTCACTTTCTTGCCGAGGGCTTTTTCCATGTCGGCCATCAGCGGCAGCCACTGCTGTTTCAGGTTGGATGTGGATTCAGTTGAAATGATACCGAATACAATTTCTTCCGGATCTTTCTCAAGGGGCTTGTAGGATACTTCAGCCTTGGCTACACCGCCGGCGATCAGGCCGGTTGCCACGACTGCTGACATCAGCATATTGCGAACCATTTTCTTCGTCTCCATGTTGGGTAATTAAAATACTCGATAATATTCAACCGGCTGCGAGGGCTAACTCTTCTTCCCTCACCGGTGTTGATGTTGCCTGTTGTGTATTGTTATCGGCAAATAGTTCAGCGCTTTCCTCTCCGTAGAGTTCCATCAGGAAAGCCGGTGTCAGTTTTTCTGAAGCACCGTCAAAAACGATTTCCCCGTCCCGCATGGCAATGGTTCGGGGACAGTATTTCAGGGCGTAATCCACCTGATGCAGGGAAACGACAACGGTGATACCGTCTTCCTTATTAATACGCTCCAGTGTGTTCATCACTTTTTTGGAAGAAGCCGGGTCAAGGGAGGCAATAGGCTCATCGGCCAGAATAAGCTTGGCCCCTTGCGTCAAAGCGCGGGCAATAGCAGCGCGTTGCTGCTGTCCACCAGATAAATTAGAAGCCCGTTTTGAGGCGTGATCAGCAATACCAACACGATCCAGTGCCATCATGGCTTTCAGTTTCTCGTCCTGAGTAAAGTACCCGATCGTCCCCCGCCAGAGCGGTACCGATCCCAGCAATCCCATGAGGACATTGGTTAGCACACTCAACCGGGTTACCAGGTTAAATTGCTGGAAAACAACACCGATCTGGGAGCGGCTTTTACGAGCATTTCTGTCAATCCGCCCGTTTTCCTGCATGGTTGATCCGAGGACATTCACCTTGCCGCCATCGGCATCACTTTTGATAAGGCCGGCAATATGGCGAAGAAGGGTTGATTTACCGGAACCGGACGCCCCGATAAGAGCGACCATTTCTCCCTGTTCAATATCAAAACTGACCCCGTCTAGAGCCTTTTTACCGGGGAGAAAGGTTTTGCTTAATCGAGAAACGCCAACTGCAATCATAGTGTCATGCCCATCCTGTTATGTTTGATGGTCATGCTAGGAGGTCTGTCGGACACTCCTGTGAATGATCTGTGACAGAACCGTTAAGTTTATGGCGCAGAGTCCGACAAAGACAGATGTTGTCTAGACATATAGGGGGCAAAATTTATGAAAGATTCATACGAACAAGCTGAGCCGCCGCTTCACCGGCCGCTTCAATATAGCTGGGATCATGATGCACCATCATGGTCGCGAAGGCACCGTCCATCAGCAGCATGACCTGACGCGCCGTCAGATCAGCATCCCGGCAACCGTTACCGGCCAAATGAAGGGACAACCAGCTTTCTGCATTTTTCTTATGAGTGGCGCCGGCTTTGATAGCGGGATGGCCCGGCAGGTTGGCAAGCTCCCCCGCTGTTCTTAAAAAACCACATCCTCGCCATTTAGGATGGTTCGCCGATTTCGCGACGCCTCGAAAGAGACTTTGGACCTTCTCGACAATATCGCCGTTTGTTTCGGTAAACCACCTTTGATAGGCAAGAAGATTTGGCTGGTCGCGAGACGTTAGATATTCCGCTGCAAGGTTATCCTTGCTTTCAAAATGGTAATAAAGGGTCTTTTTCGTGACCCCCGCCTTTTCGGCAATAAGATCAACGCTGACCGCCCGGATACCATCCGAATAAAACAGCTGATTTGCTGCTTCCAGAATGCGTTTTCGGGTTTCTGATGAGTCTCTGGGCATCAAATGTATACCGACTAGTGAGTTTACTACCAATACATTTGAAAATATTACTTTTTTCAACATAAAGCAACTATTTGATACACTATGCAAGATATTAATGAATTCAATACTCTCGTTTTAGTAGCTTTACCAACTCTGAACAAAACGGATAAATTGAACGCCTTGAATTATGCCCTGGTTGACCGGCCTTGATCCACCTGGATCATGCTGAAGAAGATCCCCAAGAAGCATTCAAGACATGGAAAGAAAAATGCCTTTCGGCTTATACTCATCGGTAACAGAAGAGGAAAACGACATGACACAGAAAACCGCTCAGGAAAAACAACAAGCTTTCCATGATCTTCACAAGGAAGGTTGCTTCATCATGCCTAATGCCTGGGATGCAGGATCCGCCGTTATCCTGCAAGATGCCGGTTTCAAGGCAACCGCCTCTACCAGCTCGGGTTTCGCCTGGACTCGCGCCCTCCCCGATCACAAAATCACCCTGGATCTCGTCCTCGAACATCTGGCTATCCTCTGTTCGGCAACGGATATACCTGTTAGTGCGGATTTCGAAAATGCCTATGCCGAGACTGTCGAGGGTGTCCATACCTCCGTTTCAAGGGCTGTGGAAACCGGCCTTGCCGGTATTTCCATCGAAGATTCAAACAGTCTTCCGGGCACTGGCCTCTATGACTTTGATAATGCTGTCAATCGGGTTAAAGCGGCCCGGGCTGCCATTGACCAGAGCGGCCAGGCCACCCTGCTGACAGCCCGCACGGAAGAGTTTCTGGTAGGAGATAGCAATCTGGATGAAACTATTAACCGTTTAAAGGCCTTTGCCGATGCGGGTGCGGATTGCCTGTTTTCACCCGGTGTTCAGGACGAGAAACAGATTGCAACCATTGTCGAAGCGGTTGCCCCCGTTCCGGTGAATGTCCTGACATTCGGACTTTCTTATGACAGCCTCAAAAATCTCGGTGTCAGACGGATAAGCGTTGGCGGTGCCCTCACCCATCATGCCTATAAGGCGCTTAAACAGGCCGCAGATGATATTTTTGAAAGAGGGGAATTTGACAGCTCAAAACCGGATCGGCGATCCGGTATTGCTCTCAACAAGCTTTTCTCATCCTGAAATCAGAAAAGAGGGAATGTCGCTCTCCGGGGCTGAGATTCCCTCTCCGTAAACCAGATAGGCGAGACAATCCTTGCCGACCGGATATCCGGCCCGACGCGCCAGTTCTATGGCGATTTCGCAGGGCTGCCGGTCATTGACATCGAGGCGGATTAAAAACGGCTCCGCCTCCCGGTCTTTTTTATGAGGAGACAGAATATCCCTATCACCGTTTCTTCGGATCAATAACGTCCCGTCTTTACGAAGGCTGATAACGCTTTCCCTGGCTTGAGCGCACAGGAGAACGGCTTCCTTCGTGGCTGGCTCACCGTCCTCGTCTCTTGTCAAAGACACATCTTCAAGGAAAACCTGGCCGACCTGATTAAAGCCGAGGCCAAATTCCCGGATGTCTTCACGCGTGAGCACCAGAAGGGCGGCATCAACGGACGGGTTCCAAAGCAACGCCTTCGAGGCTGAAACAGGTGTCTCAATGCCGCTCAACGGACTTCCATCCACATAAGCCTCGTTACGCTTCTGGATACCAACGGACAGGTCGTGAAAACGGAAAATTCGCTCAAGCCAGGATACGATTTCAGAATTACCTTCCGATAGGATTGCAATTGTCGGAATGACAGAAGTCGCACCTTCGGGAAACAACTGGTTGATGACATGTTCAAATTGCATCAAAGGATTTTCTTCACCCTCCTCCACCTCAAGGGCCGGCATCAGATTAACTTCACAGATCATGCCACCGGTTTCCCAGTAAGGTTTCGAAATATCGTTAGTTATAAAATCCACACCAGCGATCTTCAGACCTAAAGCCTTCGCAGCCCGAACAGCCATTCGGGCATTTTCGGGATGAACCTGATCTGTCACCAGTACGTATTCCCCGCCCTGGCTGAGATTGGGAACATCCTGCAGATAGATTTCTTCTCCCTTTTTAGGGACAGTCTCCCAATCGAGCCCTTGGGACTGCAACTTACGGGTTGTTTCCGGATTTTTCCGGATGCCAAATCTCAAGGACCCATTGGAGCGTAACCGCCAGGGTTCAGAGTTGCGAATCCTGGCAAGCTCGGAAATCTTATGTTCCCCGTCGCCAACAACCTTGGCCGGTGTCCTCTCCATAGCGGCGACCAACTCACCCCCAAAAATCTTTAAGCGGTAATCACGTCCGGGAATATGCTGTTCTATCAGAGTATAACGATGATATCTGGAGGCCTTGCGCACCGCTTCGGCAAGAGAGGCATCATCGGAGACTTTCGGTGTAACACCGTAACCCTGCATACCAAAAAGAGGCTTGATCACAACAGGAAAGCCCATTTTCTGCGCAGCCTTTATGACGCGCCTCTCCCCCGTGACAACCCTCTGTTTCGGAACGGGCAAGCCTGCTTCGCGCAATAGCTGGCAGGTTAATTCCTTGTTATTGGCTGCTTCCGCAGACAAATGGCTTTCCGTTTCAGCAATAGATTTCTCCAACCCTTTCCTGTATCGACCATATCCTAAATGGATCAATGGCTTATCACTATTGAGGCGCTTCCAGGGAATATCCCTCGCCTCAGCAATTTCAATAAACTCCGCAACCGGTGTATCGTAATCGACGGAGCGATAAAACCGGGAGAACCGATCCCGAAAAACCTGGATCTCTGACCGCAATCTGTTCAGTAACGCCTCTTTATCGGACGCTGCATCGAGAGCATTCATCAGCTTGAAAATTTCAAGGGAGGCCCGGCGACCGGTTTCTTCAAAATGAAAGGGAACAAAAACATCCCATGCACCGGCCACACGGCTTTCCTCCACTCTTCCCTCAGGAAGTTTCCCGCCGGCCTTTCGCTGCAAATCCAGAGCGCCTTCAAGAAACATATGCGCCGCAAGGGAGGCACCGGACACGGCCTCTCCGGACTGAATCATCTTATCAAGGGATGCAGGCTTCTTACCATCCAGCAGAAGGTTGATCATGTCACCGGCAATAGACGCCATTTTAACAGCATCATCAGCACTGATCTGGAATCGATACCGTATAACCGGACCGTCGGTCCAAATATTTGGGCCGCAGAACGCCATGATTGCCAGTGTTTTTAACAGCACGCTACCCCTCCCCGATTATTTTTTAGGAATAGCTTAAACTGTAACTTACAAATCAGGCAAACTGTCTTTCCTGTATGGGTTGCTCCCGAACCGGAAGGTGGATGATCGCCGAAAAGATACCAACCCCGATACCGACCCACCAGACCACATCATAGGATCCGAACTGGTCATACAGAGTACCGCCCAGCCAAACCCCGAGGAAGGAGCCAAGCTG
>DIYE01000170.1:10128-11021 GCA_002428885.1 Alphaproteobacteria bacterium UBA6062 | reverse complement strand
CCGAGAGGCGGGTATCCTTGCCGATCACCACTCGGTGACGGAAATTTCCCCGTCCGGCAAATTTCTTACCGGCAGCCATTCCCACTCGAAGCGCAATATCCGCTGTCATCGGCGCCTGATTGGCTGTTCCACGGATGCCGTCTGTTCCAAAATATTTACGCGCCATATCCCCCTCGCGTTTCTGATCACATCATTTTAGAAGCTGAAATCAGCCCTTTAAACCTGTTTTTTCGATAGCGGCCGAGACGGCCAGTGCCTGTCGGGTTGCCTGCACATCATGGACCCTGAAAATCTGCGCACCACAATCGAAGCCCTGCAATAAGGCCGAGAGGGAGCCACCGATCCGTTCCTGTGCATCGCCGGGCTGATCAATCCGGCCAATAAAAGACTTGCGTGAGACACCCAGTAAAACCGGGCAGCCCAAGGCGTGGAAAAAGCCAAGCCCTTTCAACAGAAGTAAATTATGCTCCAGCGTTTTTCCAAACCCGATCCCGGGATCCACAGCAATGCGGTTCCGCTGAATTCCGGCCTGCTCACATACCTCAATACGTCCCCGAAGATAATCGATCACATCAAACAGGGCATGATCGTAGGTTGGATTATCCTGCATCACTTTCGGATCGGCTGAACTATGCATCAGGCAAAGCTTGGCATCACTCCCTGCGACAACGGGTAGACTGTCCGGTTCATATTCAAGAGCCGTTACATCATTGACAAGACCAGCTCCGGCCTTCAGTGCAGCCTCCATAACGGCTGCTTTTCTGGTATCGATGGATATCAGCGCATGCCGGCCACGACAGGCCTCTATAATAGGAAGAACCCGGTCCAGTTCTTCCTGCACGGAAACGGGATCGGCACCCGGGCGGGTACTCTCTCCGCCAATATCCAGAATA
>DIYE01000170.1:0-10063 GCA_002428885.1 Alphaproteobacteria bacterium UBA6062 | reverse complement strand
CAATATCCAGAATATGAGCGCCCTCCTCAAGCAATCTGTCCACTTGACGAGAGGCATCTTTCGCATCGAAGAAGTGCCCACCATCCGAAAAACTGTCGGGTGTCACATTGACAATACCCATAATCAACGGCGACGGCATGTTCCAGACCATCGATTGTTTCGAGAAAGCTTCGAGAGACCGGATCTGGTCTTCCATATCTGTCTGTAAAGCTGACGTTGAACGCGCCCAATCCCGAACCGCCTCCAAAGAAGCCTGATAAAAAGCGATCTCGCCGGAAGATTTTCTGTGGCCGACATGCAGATAAGAGATGTCCCGGCCCGACAACGGCGCCAGATAAATCCTGTCAGAAGAGGAAAGGCTCCGCGGTAAAGCGGAGCCTTTTTCCAGTTGTGTCATACGGTGTCCTTTAAGAACCTGGTTGCGGCTCCGGTTCCATACCGCCGGTGCTGTCATCCGGTTTCTTGTGACCGTCCGCCTGCGGAACCGCTGAACCCGGTCCCTGATCCACAGGACTGTCATCATCTTCCGGACGGTTCAGATCACCGCCATCCATAAGGATCTTGATCTCGTCACCGCTCAGAGTTTCATATTCCAGCAAACCCTTGGCAATGCGATGCAGTTGATCCTCATGATCCGTCAGGATTTTGCGGGCCGTTGTTTCGCCTTCTTCCACAAAGCGACGGACTTCCTGATCAATCAATTGAGCTGTCGCATCCGATACATTCTTCTGCTGGGCAACAGAATGACCGAGGAAAACCTCTTCCTGATTAGCGCTGTACATGAGAGGGCCAAGCTTATCTGACAGACCCCATTCGGTCACCATGCGACGGGCCATATCGGTCGCCATCTTGATATCGCCGGAAGCACCGGTGGTAACCGCATCATGACCGAAGATCATTTCTTCAGCAATCCGGCCACCCATGGCGACAGCCAAGTGCGCCAGGCACTGGTCACGGCGCATGGAATAGCTGTCTTTCTCCGGAAGACGCATCACCATACCAAGCGCACGACCGCGTGGGATAATGGTTGCCTTGTGAACCGGGTCAGATGCTTTCATATGCATACCGACCAGAGCGTGGCCACCTTCATGATAAGCCGTCAGTTCTTTTTCTTCCTCGGACATGACCATGGAACGACGCTCTGTTCCCATCATCACTTTGTCTTTGGCTTCCTCAAACTCCTGATGCGTCACCAGACGACGGGACTTGCGGGCAGCCAACAGGGCGGCTTCATTAACCAGATTGGCGAGATCCGCACCGGAGAAACCAGGTGTTCCGCGGGCAATCGTGCGAGCATTCACATCGTGCGCCAGCGGCACTTTGCGCATATGGACTTTCAGGATTTTTTCGCGGCCAATGATATCCGGGTTCGGGACAACCACCTGGCGGTCAAACCGGCCGGGGCGCAGCAAGGCCGGATCCAGAACATCGGGACGGTTGGTGGCGGCCAGAAGGATCACACCTTCATTGGCTTCAAAGCCGTCCATCTCAACCAGCAACTGGTTCAGTGTCTGTTCCCGTTCATCATTACCACCGCCAAGACCGGCACCACGATGGCGGCCCACGGCATCAATCTCGTCGATAAAAATAATGCAGGGAGCGTTCTTTTTACCCTGTTCGAACATGTCACGGACACGGCTTGCACCAACGCCAACAAACATTTCAACAAAGTCCGACCCTGAAATCGTAAAGAAAGGCACATTAGCTTCACCGGCGACAGAACGTGCCAGCAATGTCTTACCTGTACCTGGAGGCCCAACGAGCAGGCAGCCTTTCGGAATTTTACCGCCGAGGCGCTGATATTTCTGCGGATTCTTCAGGAAGTCGACAACTTCTTCAAGCTCTTCTTTGGCTTCTTCAATACCGGCAACATCCTCAAACGTGACACGGCCATGCTTTTCGGTCAGCAATTTGGCTTTGGATTTTCCGAAACCCATTGCTTTTCCGCCGCCGCCCTGCATCTGACGCATGAAGAAAATCCAGACGCCAATCAGTAACAGCATCGGGAACCAGGACAGAAGGGTCGCCATCAGCAGACTACCTTCCTCTTCCGGTGCGGCTTTAATAGCAACACCCCGTTGTTCCAACTTTTCAACAATATTGCTGTCTTGCGGAATATAAGAGGAATAGGTGATGCCATCCTGCGTTTTACCGGAAATGGTCTGTCCCTGGATTGTGACTTCCGTAATGCGCCTGTTATCAACTTGCGCCAGAAAGTCTGTATAGGACAGGCTGGAACCGGTTCCGCGCTGCGACGAGTCACTAAATATATTGAACAGGGCTAAAACCAATAGTCCGATGACTATCCAGAGCACCACATTTTTTCCAAAGAGATTCACGAAAAATCTTCCCTTGTACGACCGGTCACCGAAAGTCCGGTTCTGTTAAATCACGTCCATTTTCATGGAAACATCTTAAATATAAGTCAATTTCACAGACATCCAATAGGAAGCGTCAAACAGACCATCACAAAAGATTGCATTTGGGATTGAATACCATCTCAAAGCGCCCTTGTGCAATGCCCATTGCCTTGGAATCATAGGAAAATAGGGGTGCTGAGAATAATTCATCCCCAGACCAGACCGCCGGAAGGTTTTTTCTGACAATCGCCGGCAATTCCCGGACACCAGACGGTATGGCCGATTCTTTTATCAATCGCCAACCATCGCTGCCGATCCGCTGGACGGTCAGGGCCGATTTGGGAGCAGCCGTTGTTTCCTGATGATGATCCAGAATAATAAATCTGTCATCCCAATGTTTATCCGTCAGGGGCGTCAACTCCATGACCGGCAACCCCTTTCGTCCAGGTTCCCTGCAAATGAGCCAATCACCTTTAAAAAACCGAAACTGACAGCCGTATAGCGTCGCTGTTTTAAAGGTTCGATCCCGCCTGATCCGGTCCAGCAGTTTCTCAAGTGCCGTCAAGGCCGGACCTGCGCCGCTGCCCCTGACAAAGATAAAAAGACGATGAAGAAACCGGATCGCAATCTCGTCGGGCATTTGCTGGTAGAAATCATGACGAAAGCTGACAAACCCGAAAGGACTGATAACAGCAAGGCCTGAGAGAGCCTGCCCTGTCATTACTTCCAACGCCTGCTCTGCTCTTCTTAGTCGGGACGCCGACAACGCAAGCGTCGCCTGACTGCTGCCCGGCAGATCCGTCACGGATTTCAGGATATCCCCCAACCGAGTGCGGGTAAAAGCCGGATTTTCATTACTGGGATCGTCAAGCCAGGGCTGGGAATGAAACTCAAGATACTCCCGGAGACGAGCCCGTTTCACATCCAAAAAAGGACGCAGCAGACTTAGCCCGTTCCGCTCAGAGAGCGGTTTCATAACAGACAGTCCCTGGACACCACTTCCCTTGGAAAGGCGCATCAGCATGGTCTCCAACTGATCTTCCTGCTGATGCCCGAGGATAAGCCGGGTTATGCCAAGCGCCTCACATTTTTCCTGAAGGAGAGAATATCTCGCTTCCCGGGCGGCCATCTGAATACCGGACTTTGGATAAGGACCTTTCCACTTCAAGACATGGTGGTCGATACCGTGCCCCGCCATCCAGCCACCAACCGTTTTCGCTTCACCTGCGGACTCAGCCCGGAGGCCATGATCGACGGTCAGAGCGACCACCGGGATCTTCAGGCGGTCCGCCACAGATTTGGTCAGCAGGGCCGCAGCAACACTATCTGATCCACCGGAAACAGCAACGGCGACGGGCCCTTCCTGCCCACTCATCCCCAGTAACGTCTCCAAAGGCACTTCGAGATCGGCCTGTTGATCGGATGATGAAGGCATCCGTCTATCGCTCAGCTCAAGAGCAACCGAACTTTTGCTTCTCCCGCCCGGCTATCCTTTTGAGACGGGCAGGCAGTTTCGAAAATTGCTTTTCCAGTTGTTGAAAGGTAACGCAGGCTTCCTCTTTCTGTTCCATCCGGCCAAGGGTCATGGCCAGTTTCAGCAGATTGTCAGCCGCTTTGGAATTCTGCGGATAGTTCTGATAGCCATTTAGAAAGGCAGAGGCTGCATTAGGATAGTCACCTCTGACATAATGAGTTTCACCAAGCCAGTATTGAGCATTACCGGCAAGAGCATGATCCTTGTTTCCTTCCAGAAAACGACTGAAAGCTTGCTCGGCTCCTGCATAGTCTTCTTTGCGAATAAGGGTAATCGCCTGATTATACTGATCAGCAGGTGTTGCTGCCGCATCCGGTGAAACGGAGGCAACCGTATTGTTACCGGTATCCGTTCCGGCCGGTGAATTGGAGGGGGCTGTTGTTGCAATGGCAGAACCACCAGCGGCCGGGACTTTCAATGTTCCCAGAAGTTGCGTTCCTTTTGGTAACCCTTCGGAAGAAGATGATGTTGCTGTTGCCTGGTCTCCGCTATTTCCGGCAGAAGACTGTATATTTGAAGTCCCCTGCGGAAGGGCTGTTACAGCACCTGTCGTTCCAACACCACCATTCAGTCGGCGTTCAATTTCTGTAAGGCGGAAATCGACATCCAGAACCAGCTTATCAAGGCGTGAGGACAGTTGATCAACTTTAAAAACCAGTTCTTCCATACTGCCGGTTGACCTGCGCTGTTCATCTTCCAGCGCATCAATTCGGGAGGATAAAAGAGCTGCCGCTTCCCCGCCAGAAGCAGGAGCATTACCGGAAACCGTCGGCGCGGGAACATCCTGCCCCTGGAATACTTTTCTCTGGACATTGTTTAGGTCAGCTTCCAGACGATTGATCCGGTCCAGCAAAGCTTGCACATCACTGCTCTGAGCAATACCGCTGGCAGTGGATACAAAGAGCAGGAACAGGGCTGTCCCCATCAGGAGCATTGAGTTTCTAAAGATCTGAATTCCGGATTTCATATCTATCGTCACCTTACCATTTCATCGTCCCTGGGCCGACACTATTGCTCACTGCCGTGAGGATGCGCTTATAGCCCGGGTAGATTTCAATATAGGGTTATATTATGTCCAAAGAGAGGCTTTTTCACCTCACCGGTTCTGCATAAAAAAACCCGCTGCCGGTCTCCGGCAAAGCCGGACCGGCAGCGGGCCTGTCATGTCAATGCTCGGCTGTTAGTTTACAGCCAGAACACCGCGGCGGTTCTGAGACCAGGCCGCTTCTGTGTGACCAAGTGCAACCGGACGTTCCTTACCGAAGGAAATCGTGGAAACGCGGGAAGCGGAAACACCCAGGGTAACCAGATAGTTCTTAACCGCTGTCGCACGGCGTTCGCCCAGTGCAAGGTTATATTCACGGGTACCGCGCTCATCGGCGTGACCTTCGACAGTAACCGTTACAGTCGGATTTGCTTTCAGCCAGGCAGCCTGACGCTGGACAGTCGCCCGAGCTTCGTCACCCAGATTGAATTTGTCGAACCCGAAGAAAACACGGTCACCAACATTCACAACCAGATCTTCCTGGCTACCGGGCTGTACCTGTGTGGTACCGGCACTTGCTGTTCCACCAGTAGAACCAGAGGAGCTTCCAGCCTGGGATGAAGCACCCCCGCCAGAGCTGTCGCCGGAGTCCTGTGGCGCTGTTTCACATGCTGCGACTAATGTCAGTGCAGCAAACATACTCAAGAATTTAAGGCCTAGATTGAGCCGCATTTACTTAACTCCCATCCTCTGGAAATCTATCTATCTGGGTATTCCAAGTAAAAGCTCGCCCTCTTGTTATGGCGTTGCCCATCATTGAAATATTACCCCCTAAATAATCTCACCAATTTACTATACTTGTGGTTTTTCACGGAAGCAAGGGTGACCATGCTGGGTCAGACCCGTCCCGTGGGGTAATCACTTCCCTTTCATTATAGCCCGTGAGGTCAACAGACCATAAACGAACCTTGTCATCCCGACCGTCCTTCTGTCCGGGAATTTGCCGGAAGAAGACCAGAACACGCCCGTTTGGCGCCCATGAAGGACCTTCGTTATGAAAACCCTCAGTCAGAATACGCTCCTGAGAACCATCCGTCCTCATTACGCCTATCGAAAACTTTCCACCAGTCAATTTTGTGAAAGCAATCAAATCCCCCCGGGGAGACCAGACAGGTGTGCCATAATTGCCACGCCCGAAGCTGATCCGCTTCACATTTGAACCATCTGCATTCATCACATAAAGCTGCTGGCGACCGCCCCTATCCGATTCAAAAGTGATCCGGCTTCCGTCTGGCGAAAAGGAAGGCGCGGTATCAATACCCGGATGCTTGGTCAGCCTTTTGAGCGCTCTCGTCCGCAAATCCATCAGATAGATATCCGAGTTCCCGTTTTCCGCCATGCTCATGACGACCTGGTTACCGGACGGTGAAAAGCGCGGGGCAAATGTCATACCCGGGAATTCACCCAGAACTTCCTGCTGCCCTGTATCAATATTAAAAAGATAAACCCGCGGCCGATTGTTGAAATACGACAGATAGGTAATTTCCTGTTTGGTCGGCGAGAAGCGCGGCGTCAGAACCAGATTACTACCATCGGTCAGGAACTGGTGTTTTTCACCGTCCTGATCCATGATGGCCAGCCGTTTGATCCGTCTGTCAGCAGGACCACTTTCGGAAACATAAACAACACGGGTATCGAAATACCCCTCTTCGCCCGTCAGCCTTTTATAAATCTGATCAGCAATCAGGTGAGCTGTCCGGCGCCAGTTGGTAGGCGGGCTGGTATATTGCAAACCTGTCAAATACTGCTCGGCAAATACATCCCAAAGCCGAAATTGAACATTAATACGTCCGTCCGGGAGAACTTTAATCAGTCCGGTAGAGAGCCCCTGCGCATTGATTTTACGCCAGTTGGAGAAAACCGGTGTCACCTGCAGATCCGCCGGTTTTTGCAAAAACGCTCTGGGTTCAATCGGAGCGAACAGGCCGGATCGTTCCAGATCGGACCGGATCACCTCTGCGATTTTCTGTCCCACCAGCCCGGCGGTTTCCGTTTCACTGTGAAAATCGGAAATGGCGATCGGCAGAGGCTGAATATTACCCTGGGTGATATCAATCACCAGTTCGGCACGAGCCGGCATCACAGAGGCCAGCGAGATTATTGCACATACAGCCGCATACCGGCCCAGTTTGGCCAGGCGGCCCAACAGCTTACTCATTGTCCGAACATCTCCCTTGGATTGAAGTTCAACGTAGTATCCCGCCAACGCTCATATTTTTCAATCGGCAATCGATAAGGCTGGCACAGGAGTACGGCACGAACAGCACTTTCCGCGGCAATCCGCTCAAAATTGTCCCGGAATACTGTCTTGCCAACAATTTTTGGTTGCCCCTGTACTGTGCCGTCCTGATTCAGTGAAATTCGCAAACTGACAATCAGCTCCTCTGCGTTCACACTACCGGTTGGCGGTGACCAGCATTTCTGGACCTGCTGCTTGAAGGCGTCTTTCTCACTCAAACTCAGCGGCAAAGACGTATCAGCCGCCCGGTTCGAACTGTTGGCCACTTTTTCAGCAGAATTGGACTTTTTTGTGTCCGTTTCTTTATCACTTTGGTTCGCCTGTTCTTTTTTCTTCTTGTCCAGAAGAGCCGATAGGGATTTGAGATCAAACTCTTTCTTCTTCGGCTTTTCTTTCGGCTTCTCCGGTTTCTTAGGGGCCTTCTTCTTTGGCCGCGGCTTAACTTTCGGCTTCGGTACCGCTTTCGGTTCTTCAGCTTTTTTGACCGGTTCAGGTTTTGGCTCCGGCTTGGGTTCCGGTTTCGGTTCCGGCTTTACCGGTTCCGGAACTGGTTCAGGCTCCGGAGCGGGCTCAGGTTCAGGAACCGGTTCTGGTTTTGGCTTCGGCTTAGGTTTCGGCTTAGGTTTAGGTTCCGGCTTAGGATCAGGTTTTTTCTTCTCAGGTTCCGGTTTCGGCTTTTCCTTGGGAAGATTGGTAATATCCGCAATATCAACGATTTCGACCTCGACAATCGTCGGCTGGTCCAGGATCTCCGGATCCCGAAAAATCGGCAGACCGGTATACATGAGCACCAGAATGAGCCCATGCAAAGCGGCAGATATGATCGCGGACAGCTTCATAAAGGATCCGGCCTACTTCTGTTGATCACTGTCAGACCGGGCAGCTTCCCTCGGACCGCTCGAAATCATGGCAACCCGGGTAAAACCGGCCTGTTGAATTTCTCCCATAACTTCCAGGACGCGTCCGTAATTGACGTTCCTGTCCCCGCGGACAAAGATCCTCTGTTCCGACTTCGCCCCCAGCACGGCCTGTAATTTCGGCACAAGGTTCTGAAGCTCTATTTCGGTATCCTCCAAAAAGAGGACCCCTGCCCTGTTCACACTGATGACCAGCGGCTCATCATTACCCTGAACGGTCGAGGATTTGGTCTCCGGCAGATCCAGAGGGACACCGACCGTCAGCAATGGTGCGGTTACCATGAAGACAATAAGCAGAACCAGCATGACATCCACAAACGGTGTCACATTGATTTCCGACATGGCCCGGTGGCGGCGTTTCCTGCCCTGTCCGGTAAAGGCGTCGTAATGGTTGTTATCCATTTCGATCAGCCCTGGTCCAGTTGCCGGGACAGAATGGCTGAGAATTCGCCGGCGAAGCCTTCAAGACGGGTCACCATACGCTGCAAGTCATTGGAAAATTTATTATAGGCGACAACAGCCGGAATAGCGGCAACCAGACCCAGAGCCGTCGCAAACAAGGCTTCAGCGATACCCGGTGCGACAACCGCCAGGCTTGTATCTTTGGTCGCGGCGATAGACTGGAAGCTGTTCATAATACCCCAGACCGTTCCGAACAATCCGAGGAATGTTGCAGTGGACCCCACGGTTGCAAGGAAACCGAGATATTTCTCAAGCCGTTCCACCTCCCGGTCAATGGCAACCCGCATCACCTGGTGAATACGGGCCTGCAAACCGGTATGGCTGTTTTTTTCCAAACCGTTTTCCGTAGACCGCAGCCATTCCCGCATGGCCGTCGAAAACAACATCGCCAGAGGATTATCGGGATTGCCCCCGACCCGCTTGTAGAGATCTTCCAGATTGCCGCCGGACCAGAAGTCATTTTCAAACTCATCTGAATCTGCGGACACCCGACGAAAGCGAAGGATTTTGTCAATGATGATTGCCCAGCTCCAAAATGACGCCAGGATCAGCACGACCATAACTGTCTGCACGATAATATCGGCCCTCAGGAAGAGGCCGACCATTGATAGATCGTGAGGAACACCCCCCAGAGACTGGGCGGCCGTCAACGCTTCATTTTCCATTATGTCTTCGCGGCTCCTGATGAAAAGGTGATGGAGGAGAATTTATCCCTGATTTGCGGCGAAAAACGGGCAGGCCGCCCGTTTGCCTGCAAACAGGCAACCCTGATCTCACTTTTGATCAGGGTCTGATCATTTTTATGGACCGACTGCAGCATCCGCATAGTGGCTCCCTTAAGCTCTGAAAGACGGGTCCTGACGTGGAGACTGTCATCCATACGAGCGGGTTGCAGATATTCGATACGGCAGTCCCGGACAACAAAATTAAGTCCATCTTCGATCATGAGGGTTTGCTGGTTGATCCCCAGTCCCCTTAAGAGATCGGTTCGTGCCCGTTCGATAAATTTGAGATAGTTAGCGTAGTAGACGATGCCTCCGGCGTCCGTATCTTCCCAATAAACCTGAATGGGGAAGCTATGAACTGTCTCCCCGTCTTCATTTGTTGTGAAGCTACCGATCATGCTCACATCAGCCGTCACGCCGGGGCTCCTCAATCAGATCAAGCTGGTCAGTCAGTTTCTTTGGAAAACCAAGCCCCAGGTGATCGAAAGCCGCCTTGGTCAGCAACCGCCCTCTTGGCGTTCGCTGCAGGAAACCCTGCTGAATAAGATAGGGTTCGATGATATCCTCAATCGCATCGCGCGGTTCAGACAAGGCTGCCGACAAAGTTTCAACCCCGACCGGACCGCCACCAAAATCATGAGCGATCCGGTTCAGATAGCGCCGATCCATCGCGTCCAATCCCCGCTTATCCACTTCCAGGCGGTTCAAGGCGGCGTCAGCCTCTTCGGCCCCGACAATCTCGGCACCACCTACGGCTGCAAAATCGCGGACCCGACGCAAC
>DIYE01000130.1 GCA_002428885.1 Alphaproteobacteria bacterium UBA6062 | reverse complement strand
AATGGCATGGGAAAAACCACCACCATTGCCTCGATCTGCGGGCTGGAGCCTTTTACTGCCGGGGGTATCTCCTTTCGGGGGACGGATTTGAAAAGCCTGCCGTCGCACAAGATTGCCCGTCTTGGTATCGGTCTTGTGCCGGAGGGGCGGCGGTGTTTTCCCAATCTTACCGTTTATGAAAACCTGATCGCGGCAGCCCGCCTGGGTGACTGGGATCTGGACCGGGTGACGGATCTGTTTCCGCGGCTTAAAGAACGCTTTACCCAATATGCCAATACCCTGTCCGGTGGAGAGCAGCAGATGCTGGCCGTCGGCCGGGCGCTGATGACCAATCCGGAACTGCTGATCCTGGATGAAGCGACGGAGGGGCTGGCACCGGTGATCCGCCAGGAAATCTGGCAGGCGGTCAAAAGCCTGAAAGCGACCGGTCAGTCCATCCTGATTGTCGACAAGACCCTGTCGGAGCTGCTGCCGCTTGCCGATCACTGTTTTATTCTGGAAAAGGGAACAACGGTCTGGTCCGGCATGCCGGGTGAGATGACCCGGGATATTGAAAACCGCTATCTCGGAGTGTGAGATGGCCCATTTCTCTCACCGGCAGAAAGTCTTGTTTCAGCATTGTGATCCGGCGGGGATCGTCTTTTATCCCCGCTATTTCGAGATGATCAATCTGCTGATTGAGACCTGGTTTGAAGAGGGCCTTAATGTGCCTTTTTCCAACCTGCATATGGAACGGGGTTCGGCGATCCCGACAGCCCGTATCGATACGGTTTTCAAAGCGCCGAGCCGGTTGGGGGATATACTTGATTTCTCCCTGGTTATTGAAAAAGCTGGCAGTGCCAGTCTGGATCTGACGGTTGCGGCGGCTTCGGACGTGGAGACACGTCTGGAGGCTTCCCTGACCCTGGTTCATATCGACAAGGAAACCGGAAAACCCCGGCCCTGGCCGGAGGATATACGAAACATCTTTACGACACTGATGGAAGAAACCTTATGAGCAACGACATTATTCATCCGGAAGGCTGGAAAGCCGCAAAAGGATATGCCAATGGTATCTCTGCCCCGGCGTCGGGCCGGGTGATCTATGTAGGCGGCCAGATCGGCTGGAATGCGGATCAGGTTTTTGAATGCCATGATCTGCTTGGCCAGATGGAACAGACGCTGCGTAATGTCCTGGCAGTGGTGGAAGCCGGCGGCGGAACGGCGGCGGATATTGTTCGCCTCACTTGGTATGTGACGGACAAGAAAGACTATGTGAACAATCAGAAGGAAGTCGGCGAGGTTTACCGCAAGGTTATGGGGCGCCATTTCCCGGCCATGGCGATGGTGCAGGTGGCTGATCTGATGGAGGATGAAGCGCTGGTGGAAATCGAGGCGACGGCCGTGGTTGCCGACTGACCTTTCAGATTCCGATTGCGATTGCCGCCTTCATAAATTAGCCTGCCAAACGAACCTAACTTTCCAAAGGAATAATAATGAAAACAAGATTTACGGAAATGTTCGGGGTGGAACATCCAATCGTACAGGGCGGTATGCAATGGGTTGGCCGGGCGGAACTGATCGCTGCGGTGGCCAATGCCGGCGCGCTTGGCTGCCTGACGGCTTTGACACAGCCCACACCGGAAGATCTGACCAAGGAAATTGCCCGCGTCCGGGATATGACGGACAAGCCCTTTGCGGTTAATTTCACAATCCTGCCGACATTGAAGCCCATCCCGTATGATGAATATATGGATGCGATTATTCAGTCCGGGGTGAAGATCGTTGAAACGGCCGGCAATAATCCGAAGGTCCATATGCCGAAACTGAAAGAAGCCGGCATTAAGGTCATCCATAAATGTACGTCGGTTCGCCATGCTATTTCTGCTCAGAAAGTGGGTGTGGATGCCATTAGCATTGACGGTTTCGAATGCGCCGGTCACCCGGGAGAAGATGATACACCCGGCCTGATCCTGATCCCTCGGGCGGCAGATCAGCTTGATATTCCAATTGTTGCTTCCGGTGGTTTTGCAGACGGTCGCGGTCTGGCGGCCGCTTTAGCGCTCGGGGCTGACGGCATCAATATGGGAACCCGCTTTATGGCGACACAGGAAGCGCCGGTTCATCAGAAAATCAAAGAGAAAATCGTCTCCGCGAGTGAGTTGGATACCTCTCTTATTTTCCGGACCCTTCGCAATACATCCCGTATGTTCTCTAATAGTGTCGCTGAACAAGTGATTGCCATGGAAGCAGAGGGCAAGAAAATTGATGAAATCGGCCCGGTTGCCAGCGGCCAGCGGGGCCGTCTCGTCTACGAAAATGGAGATGAGGAAGCCGGTGTCTGGTCCTGTGGTATGTGTATTGGCCTGGTCGATGATATTCCGACCGTTCAGGAACTGGTCTCCCGGATTGTAAAAGAGGCGGAAGGTCTGATTGAAGAACGCTTGAGAAAAATCGTCGCCTGACAAAAACAGAAGGCAGCAAAAAGCCTGGCCGGATGATCGTTCGGCCGGGCTTTATTATGCCGGGATATCAGGCGGCTTTCTCCTCTCCGGCAATTTCCTCAAGATAGTTTTCGATCACCTGATTGAGGGAATGGGCGATGCCGCCAAGATCGTCCGTTGCTTTCAGAACATCCTGGGCGGCTGTGCCGATGCTGGAGCTGCCCGAGGCAATTTCCGAAATGGTGTCGGATACCTTGCCGGTGCTAGTTGCCGCCATCTGTGCATTTTGGCTGATCTCGTTAGTTGCCTGGGACTGTTCGTTTACCCGGCCTGAAATCTCGCTGGAGATGGTATCAATCCGCTCGACAGCCGATGTCACTTGCCGGATGGCTCCGACGGCATTATTGGTCGCAGACTGGATTTCCCCGATTTGCCCTGCAATATCCTCGGTTGCCTTGGCGGTCTGGTTGGCCAGGTTTTTCACCTCGCTGGCAACAACCGCAAAACCCTTACCGGCTTCACCGGCCCGGGCGGCCTCAATGGTGGCGTTCAGGGCAAGCAGATTGGTCTGGGCGGCAATATCCTGAATAAGATCCACGACCGTGCCAATACGGGTAGATGCGTCGGACAGGCTCTGAACGGCTGTATCGGCAGATTTTGCATCACCTACAGCGGTTCGGGCTGAACCTGCAGCCTGATTGACCTGCTCGCGGATACTGAGGATTGAGCGGGAGATTTGTTCCGCCGCCGCTGCGACCGCCTGCACATTATGCGTGGCTTCACGGGAGGCTGAAGAAACGACCATACTCTTTTCATTGGAAGCGCCGGAGATATCCGTCATGCTTTCTGCCTCCCGCTTCATGTTGTAGGTCGAGGACACAACATTCCGAATGGCCCCAATGACATGATTTTCAAGGAGATTGCTGGTTTTCCTGGCCCGCTGACGCTGTTGGTTCAGAACCTGTTTTTCCTCTTCAAGCTGCCGGGCTTCCGCAGCCCGCTGTTTGGCTTCTCCCGCCAAATGTTCGGTTTTGTCATCCCATTCCAACACAAAGCCCAGTTTTTCGCCAAAGCGGTTGGTGACGGGGGTCGCGTCCAGGGACAGAAAGCGTTCGCCGATTTCCAAATCCATATGCTGGCTGGAACTCTGGCCGGCAAGCCGGGTTCGGAGATCTTCTGCCTTTGGAAGAAGGGTATCCAAAAACTGTCCCACCTGACCGGATGCCGAGAAAGACGGAATTTCAGAACGGAAGGCACCTTCGGCCTGTTGCAACAGAGTTAAAGCGGAATGGTTCAGGTAAACCGTCTTGAAATCCGTATCCAGAAGCATGACACTGGTCGTGCAATTTTCAAGCGCTACCTCGGTCCGGGTGGCGGCGATGGCGGATTGTTTCCAGATATCCAGGGCATTGGCCATGATGCCCAGTTCGCTGCGGCGGCTTCCTTTTGGTGCCGATCCGGAGAAGTCTCCTTTGGTCAATTTGGACACCATCTCGATCATCTGGGATAGGGGGCGTGTGATGCTGCGGCCGATCATGAAACTTGCCAGCACGGCAACCGCTATGACAAGAAGTCCGAAGAAAGATACCATCGTGACTTCCTGCATAAAGATGGCATCCACGTCATCCATATAGATACCGGATCCGATGACCCAGCCCCAGGGAGCGTATCCTTTGACGTAAGAGAGTTTTGAAACCGGTGCGTCGCTTCCGGGTTTCGGCCAGAGATAATCCACAAAACCGTCACCGCCGTTTTTCCCGGTTTTGGCAAATTCGACAAACAAGGCTTTCCCGTTGGGATCCTTCACATTGGAGGCATCCTGCCCGACCAGTTTCTTGGCGAAGGGGTGCATCAGGACCCGTGCCTGCTCGTCATTGATCCAGAAATAATCCCGGTCATTGTAGCGTAAATTCCGGATGCTGCCGAGCGCCGCTGCTTTCGCATCCGCCTCGCTCATTTTCCCTTTTAACGCGAGATCCGCATATTGCGTGATGGTCGAGTAGGCGACTTCCACAACATTTCTGGTCTTTTCTTTGCGGTCTTCAATCAGGTTTTCTTTCAGGTCAAACAGGATAAAAGCACTGAAGGCAACCAGGCAGAGAAGGAGGGCGGACGTAAGAGCAATTAATCGCTCGTTAACACGGAAGGACGCTAACATTTTGAAATCAAACTCCAAAATCAGTAATCATACGCTTTTGATGGCGAACAGATTTAGGTGCCCAGGCTTAATAACGTCTTAATTCAACAGAAAAAGAATGGTTTTTAATCAAACTAAATTGAGACGGGCTTAATCTGATAAACAGCAATCGGCAGAGGAGTGAAGATGCCCGATTTAATTGATTTAAATCAACGCGCCCGGTGTGCAGGGACCGTTGTGTTTTTGTGGAATAGTCCTGATATTTGCACAATGAAGACAGATTCGGTTTTCAGAAAATGTAATGAAGGCCTTCGATAATCAGCCAGTAGCGGACCAGTTTTCCGATGGTTACCAGAAGCAGAAACGGAAGAAGCGGCGCGCGCATCAGCCCTGCGACGACGGTCAGCGGATCTCCCAGGATCGGAGCCCAGGCCAGCAACAGGGACCAGAGACCATATTTGCGGTACCAGGCGGATGCCCTGTCAATCTGGGCGGGAGAGACAGGAAACCATCGCCGGTCCTGAAAAGACATCAGGAAAAGGCCGCAAAACCAGTTGAAAAGAGAACCCAGCACATTGCCGGTTGTCGCGAAAGTCAGCAGTAAGGCCGGATCATATTTCTCGAGCAGCACAAGGCCGCTCAAGACGGCTTCCGAAGATCCAGGCAGAAGGGTCGCGGACAGAAAAGCCGATAGAAACAGACTGATATAGGCTTCCACGCACGGCTCCTCTCCCCGGTTTGCCTAGAGCATATTTTATTCAGGTTGGCCCACCGAAGGCCGATTTTTCGGGTCTCCTGACGGTGTTGTGTTCCGCTTGTGGTCAGGCAAGACCACCGCGCGAAACACGCCTGGTCAGAAAACTCGAAAAAACGGTCAAATGGGGCAATCTGAATAAAATATGCTCTAGAGCCTCCTTTATCCCTAACTGATACGGCAAAAACAAATGATTTTGCCGTATCAGTATTGTTTTGTCGCAATAATGCCGTGTTTTTTTGATTTATGGCTGCAAAACGTACCGGCCAACGGTTTTACCGGCTTTCAAGTCCATGAGGCAGTCATGGGCCTCCTCCAGCGGTCGGACGGTATAAGGGATCGGAGCGACTTTTCCGTTCTGAACCAGCGCCATCAGTTCTTTCATTTCTTCCAATGTTCCCACGTAAGACCCGGTGATAGTCCGCATCATGAGGGGCAGTGTCGGCAGGGACAGCGGAATGGAAGAGCCGTAAAGCCCGACAACAATGAGTGTGCCGCCCCGCCTGAGGCCGTTCAGGCCAAACTGGGCTGTTGGCGGGGCGCCGACAAAGTCGATGGCCGCCGCTGCACCGCCGCCTGTGATCTCCATCAGTTCCTGCAGGCCGGCCGGATCGCTGTTATCAATCGCGGCGTCTGCTCCGGATTTAAGGGCTTCCTGTCTTTTGGCTTCGTCGATATCGGCGACAACGATTTTGCAGTCGACAACGGACGGGGCGAAATGGACGGCGGAAAGGCCGACCCCGCCCGCTCCGATAATCACCAGCGTATCATCGGCCGTGAGATGGGAGACTTTTTTGAGGGCACTGTAGGCGGTCAGGCCGGAACAGGCATAGGTACAGGCCAGCTCCGCCGGAATGCCGTCAAAAGGCACCAGATATTTAGGGTGCGGGGCGATGACCATATCGGCGTAGCCGCCGTTATACCGGGTACCCACCGTTTGCGGTGCCTGGCAGAGAAGCTCATCCCCTGTCCGGCAGATGGCACAGTCCCGGCAGCCGATCCATGGAAAGACAATCCGCTTGTCGCCGATGCTGGCGCCTTCTGCCTCCGGACCGAGAGCAATAACTTCCCCCACTACTTCATGGCCCATGGTGAAGGGTAATGTCATGCCGCGGTCTTTAAGATCCAGCTTCACCCCTTCCCCAAGATCGAAATAACCTTCCCAGAGATGAAGATCGCTGTGACAGACCCCGCAGGCGGAGACCTTCAACAGGACTTCCGTCCCCGTCGGCTCAGGTGTCTCATAAGACCTGCCCTCCAGGGGTTTGCCAAATTCGGTGATTTGCTGACAATACATGTGCTTTTTCCTCCCTTATTCTTGTTATTGGCGGGAAGTTTACGGGACAGGTGCCTTTGTTGGCAAAATTATTTTTTCCTAATTTTGGGGAGTGCCCTACCAAACAGCCTGAGCGTATTTTTATAGGCGATCTTTTCCGCGCCACAATGTCCGGCGATTCCCACATGCCGGTATGAACACTCTTCCCTCACATTGACATAGGGCACTCTCCTCACGTTTCTGAGATCAGGTCACATATTTTTGTGAGGGGGGAAATTTTTTTGAACCTTCTTTGAAGTCGGATCGACCAAGCAATATCCAATCCAACTTATGGGGTATGGGGTCTTGGAAGGGGGTCCGGGCGAAAGCCCGGGCCTTTTTTGGTTTATAAGGGCAGGAAAAAGATCCCGGCCAGTCCGGCAATCGTCAGCCCGGCTTTTAAGGTTGGGTTAAGCGGTGCGATTACCCCATAGGAAACAGCCGCAAGGCAAAGCCCGATCTTAACGAACTGGATGAGTGCGGAAAGTGGGTGCTCCGACAGAGTGATCAGATCCGGATTGGCGATCAGAGCCAGCGGAATGATGTAAAGGCCAAGACCCAGGGCCATGGCGTTCAGGGAAACTTTCAGCCAGTTTTCCCCAACCATGCCGGCGGCGATAAAGACCGCTCCGCAGACGGGCGGCGTAATGGTTGACAACAGGGCAAACCAGAAGACAAACAGATGCGCCTGTAAAGGAGCCAGTCCAAGCTGCTGCAGGGCAGGGCCGGCCACGGAAATACAGATCACATAGGCCGCGGTGGTGGGAACCTCCATCCCCAGGATAAGGCAGGCACCTGCTGTCAGCAGAAGGGCAGGCCACAGCATCTCGCCGGAGCCGGACAGGATCAGGGAGGTGATTTTCACACCAAGACCGGTCGCCCCCAGAACCCCGATGATCAGAGAGGCGCAGAGAATGATGGAGGCGATCATGGCGACCTGCCTGCCGGTATTCAGGCAGGCCTGTTCCAGTCTTTCTGCGGTTTTCCGAAAATCGAAACGAAGTTTCCCGTCAATAAAGAGAAGGAGAAACGCCGCGAGGATGGCGACAGAGGCCGCATATTGTGGCGTCATGCCGCCAATAAACATGCGCTCTAGCAGGATCAGGAAAGGAACGGCAAAAAAAGCGGATGTTATGATGACATCCCGGCGGGCCGGTTGCTGTTCTTCCGGAAGGCCTTTCAGGTCATAGCGCCGGGTGAAGGCATTGATGCCGAACCAGACGGTCAGAAAGTACAGAAGGGCGGGGAGAAGGGCTGCGGCCATAATGCTGGTATAGGGAACGCCGGTCAGTTCCACCATGACAAAGGCTCCGGCCCCCATCAACGGCGGCATAATCTGTCCGCCGGAAGAGGCTACGGCTTCAACGGCCCCGGCAAAGGCTTTGGGGTAGCCCAGTCGGGTCATGGCGGGCAGGGTAATGGCCCCGGTCGACGCCACATTGGCGGAGGCGGATCCCGAAATGGAACCAAACAGAGCCGAGGATAAGGTGGAAACCTTGGCGGCTCCCCCTTTGAGGCGTCCCGCAGCGGCCGTCGCCAGATTCATAAAACCCTGGCCGGCTTCTCCGGCATTGAGAACCGCTCCCATGATAACGAACACGGCGACGATGGAGACAGAAACGCCGGTCAGCTTGCCCCACAATCCTCCTTCGGCGATGGTGAGGTTGCCAAGAAAGCTTTCCAGGGGGATACCCGGATGTCCAAATTCGCCAGGCAAATGCTGACCGAACAGGCCATATAGAAGGGCCAGCGCTGCGACCAGCGGCAGGGGCCAGCCGACGGCCCGGCGCGCCATTTCCAGGGTTATCAGGATCAGGGTTGCTGCGATGGCCGTTTGAGAATTGCTGGTGAGAAAACCATACTGATCAGACAGGGCGCTTTCATTAAGCGCAATATACAGGGTCCCCGCGCCGCCCAGCAGGGTCAGGATGACTCCGCTGACGGTTTCTCCTTTGCTTTTGGCGGCAAACAGGAAAATCCAGGGAAGCGCCAGCAGCATATGCAGCGGGCGGGAGAGCAGATTGGGAACAAGGCCTGAAAAGATCAGGCCCAGATGGAAGGCAATAGAGGCAGCACCGAGCGCTACCCAGACGTAACGGCCCGGTGCTGACATACACTAAACTCCGAAAAGAAACGGATTACATGGCGGAAGCAGGAACCTCGATCCCGGCTTCCTTGTAATATTTGATGGCGCCCGGATGGATTTTGCCGGTGATATTTTCCAGCATCTTGCCGGATACGCCCTTCCACCAGGCATTGCCTTCACTCATTTTGGCTTTCTGCTCCCAATAGGTTTTGGTCAGCGCATAAGCGGTTGCATCATCCATATTGGTTGTTGTGTAGGCAACCACCGGCAGGGATGTGGTATTGACGGCCTCTGCTACGCCCGCATAGGTGCCGCCTGGAATGGTCAATTTTGTGCGTTTGGTTTTCTTGATCTGGTCATCGCTTAAGGACAGAACCTTGACGCCGGTACCGGCTGCTGCTTCGATCACATTGGGAGCCGGGTAGGAACCGGCGGTCACAAAGCCGTCAATCTGCTTGTTCTTGAGGGCCGGGACCGCGTTTGACAGCTCTACATCAGCAAGCTTTACCTTGCCTTCCAGGCCGAACAGTTTGAGATATTTGGCGCCTTCGCGAGCCCCGAAAGATCCCTTGCCGATCAAAACGGTTTTGCCTTCCAGATCCGCAAAGCTGTTGATGCCGCTATCGCCTCGGACCACGAAATGCATGGTCAGGGACGGGATCGGGAACAGGGCGCGAATATTAGCAAATTTGGGATTTTGCTTGTCCTTGAACATGGCTTTACCGGCATTTGCCAGCCTGACCAGGACCGGAGGTGTGGTGAAGACATAGTTACCGGGGCGGACCGTTGCTTCCATGACATTCTGAACGGAACCCTGGCTTTCCTCGACGGTGACAATGATGTCGCCGCCAGAGCCTGCTTTCATGGCCTCGGCGATCTGGACGGCCATCTGATAGTAGGAAGACGTGCTTTTTGCGGATTTGTAGGTTACGCGGGTCTCCGCTGACGCTACGGATCCGAATGCCACAGAACCGACCAGGGCGGCAAGAGACAGTTTTTTGAGAATATGAGCACGCATGTTGCTTCCTCCGACTGGGTAATATTATAGGCCGGTTTATGTCATTCGGCCGATTGAGGAGGCATCATTCCCGATTTTCACCGGGATTTCAAGATTACCGTTGGGTATCAAACAAAAAGTTGGATGAGCTGCACATCAACCTTTTATAGACAGCTCTGCAATCGCTTCCGTTATTCTGTTTTTCGGACATGCATGCTCATAAACGAAAGATGTTCTAGCGTTGGACGGGCTGGGCCGACAATTCAGCTACCAGAATAATAAATTCCGAAGGCCTGATGGGAGCGACGCCGATTTCCAGACGGATCAATCCCTGTTCTTGATCGGCTTCGGACATGGTGTCTGTTCCGCAGCGCACATAATAGCTTTTATGAGGTGTTGACCCTGCAAAAGCACCATTCCTGAACAGTGAATCCAGGAAATGATCTGTCTGCTGGCGCAGAGCATTCCAGGTTTCTGCGCTGTTGGGTTCGAAAGCCGTCCAGCCGGTTCCGGCCTCGACAGATTGCCGGATGAAATTCATCAGTCGCTTTATGGATAAGTATTTTCCCTCAGAAGAATACCTGTTGCTGCCATCCAGTGTCCGTCCGCCCCAAATCACGGCTCCCCGGCCGGGGATCACTTTCAGGCTGTTGACGCCGATGGCGTTCAGTTGTTCCGCATCCGCATCAGGCAAATCTGCAGCCAGTCCCCTGCAGCCCTCAATACCGGCACCGCTGCCGGCGGGCGCTTTCCAGACCCCTCTTTCAATCGTTGTCCGGGCAATCACACCGGCAACGGCGCCGACCGGTGACAACCGGATGTTCTTTCTGGAATCCGAGGGATCGGGGATGATCAGGTCCGGATAATATTGGGCAATGGACTGCCTTTCGTCCGATGAAAGCTCGTTTTGCAGATTTTCAACCTGTGTCTTGACGCTGAGCGGTGTTGTCCAGACCGGATGGGGGCCCAGGATACAGACGGCTTTCTGGAGGCGACAGAAGTGGGCAACCTGTTGCAGGAGCGGTACTGAAAAGCCTTTGCCATGTTCAGGATCGGGCAGGCAGAGCAGATTAAAGAACGGTGCTTCGTCCATGTCGATCAATCCGTTATCCCGGAGGATCTCGATCTCGTTGATGGGCTCTCCGTTATCGCCGCTGCTGTCATAGCCGTAGGTTCCGGCGGCGGGCTGGGCGGCTTCCGGAGGGCTGTTCGTTACTCGCAGAAAATTTGACGACTCCAGATGTTTGTGAAGGTGATCCCGGGAGGCTGGATCCAGAGACAGCCTTTCATAAATTTCTCTTGTCTTTAAAGGACCGGGAACGTCTGTCCGTTGTTCCTGAACGGTCAGACGGAAATGATTGCTATCCTCCGGGTGGGGTTGGATCTCCAGGGTGAGATTATTGCCCCATATGCCTGGATATTTTGCAGACAGGAGAAGCGAGCCTTCCGGGGTCGGAATGCGGAAACCGGTTGTTGATGCCGTGGTATCGCCTTTGAATAACCTGTAGATAAGCGCTTTTCTGCCGCCATTTTCGAAATAGAGCCAGATGGAGCGGGCATTTTTATCGTCGGAGCCGCCGTCTCCGAAGAGATCCTCAAATTCCGCAAAACTGGAAACAGAGACGGCCTTTCCAACGGGGCCTTTGGTGAAGCGGCCCGGAAAGGCTGTTATGGTTGTTTCTACACCTTCCAGAGGATCAGGATAGGATTGTTCCTGAATATAAACACCCGGTCTGCGATAATTGTCCGGCATTCTCTTTTCCTTGTTTCAGGCAATATAGTGCCAGTATGTAAAGGATGGATCGTAAAATCCGGCGATCATTCCATTATACGGAATATATTTCATAAAAAGAGGAAGAAAAATTCCCAAAAGTTAAAAGCTGCGATACATTTAGAATGTGTAATAAGCAATCGTAAAAATAAATAGTCGCTTTTCTCGTACGACCTGGGGCGCGGTCCGAAACGGGCATATTCATCAGGGAGGACATGATGAAAGAAAAGAATCTCAACCGCCGTCAAATGCTGGCCGGCGGCGCTGCGGCTGGAACAGCCGCACTTGTTACGCCTGCAATTGCTACAGCAGCCGGAGAAACCACCACCTGGAAAGTCCAGACATCCTGGCCGGGCGGTATCGGCTTGAATATCTTCAAGGAATGGTGCGCAAGTATCAAGGAAAAGACCGGCGGGGAACTTGAATTTATCCCCTTTGGTGCCAAGGATGTGGTTGGCGATTTCCAGCTCTTTGATGCCGTGAAAAACGGTGTTTTGCAGGCCATGAACCCGTTCACACTGTATTGGGCCGGCCGTATTCCGGCGGCCGTATTCCTGTCTTCCTATCCACTGGGGCTCAGAAATCCTCATGAATGGGATACCTTTTTCTATGGCCTCGGCGGCTTGGAAATGGCGCGGGAGCTGTTTGCCAAACAGGGTATGTATTATGTCGGACCCATCCATCACGGCCCGAACATCATTCATTCCAAGGTGCCGATCCGGTCTATTGATGATTTCCGGGGCCGCAAAATGCGCCTGCCGGGTGGCATGGTTGCGGAAGTCTTCCAGGCGATCGGTGCAAAAACCACCCTGCTGCCGGGATCGGAGATTTTCCCGGCGTTGGAAAAAGGCACCATTGATGTGGCGGATTATGTGGGACCGGCCATCAACCACGCTCTCGGCTTCGGTCAGGTGACTGATTATATCTCCATGGGACCGCCCGGTTTCATGTCCGTCTATCAGCCGGTTGACGTCATGGACCTGACCGTTGGCATGGACGCCTGGAATGCTCTCAGTCCACAGATGAAGCAATTTGTGGACATGGAGGTTA
>DIYE01000176.1 GCA_002428885.1 Alphaproteobacteria bacterium UBA6062 | reverse complement strand
CAGGCTGTTGAAGGTCCCGCTTTCCGGCCGGGCCGGGAAGCCAATGTTCTGCGCCGGATTTTGACAAAACACGCCAGCGATCTGCCGGACGAAGTCGTGGCTCGCATGTGGCGGGAAATGATCTCCGCGGTTTGTCGGATGCAGAGGCCCCATAATGTATCCATTACCGCACCGGAAAAATCCGTCGGTTACTGGGATCTGGCCCGTTGTCATTTCGGCTCCGCCACGCCCATGTCCCTGCACAAGTCACCCATGGTGGTTTTGCGCGAGGTTTCCAGTGACCCGGCTACTTTGGGTGTGATGCCCTGGCTTAATCTGGAGCGGGATATCTGGTGGGTGCATCTTGCGCAAGGTGGGGAAACAGTCCCGAAAATTCTGGCAAGCCTTCCTTTTACACAGAATCACTCCGGTAGTTTTGAAGATCTGAATGCCCTGGTTATTGGCCAGGCAGAGCCAGAACCTTCCGGTGATGATATTTCCCTGATGGTCTTAGTGACCCAGGAAGAGGTAAGCCGGGCTCGCCTCAATGAAAATCTTGAAAAGGCCGGACTTAGCGGAAACTGCCTTGATTCCCGATCTCCTGAAGTGGAAGAAGGAGACTGGTTGCATCTGTTCCAGATCCCGGACTTTGTGTCCCAAGAGGACGAGCGCCTGACCGCCTTTAAAGAACTTGTCGGCAACGGCGTTATTAAAGTTGTGATCCTCGGCGCTTATGCGGTGCCGATTTCGGCAAGCGAATAATCCCAATCAATCCGTGAGTTAAGTTATGTCTATGTTAGCCCCCGCTCCGAAGCCCGGAATTCTGGACATTACGCCTTATGTTGGCGGTAAATCATCCGGAACCGGCGGTGACAAGGTCGTCAAACTGTCTTCTAACGAGACACCGCTTGGTGCCAGCCCGAAAGCACGGGCCGCCATGGCGGATATGGCTGATACGCTGCATCTCTATCCGGATGGCGGCTCCTCTGCGCTTCTGGAGGCGATCGGCGAGGTTCATGAGCTGGATCCGGCGAGCTTGATTTGCGGAAACGGATCTGATGAAATTCTCTCCCTGATCGCTAATGCCTATGCCGGGCACGGAGATGAGGTGTTGTTTTCGGAGCATGGCTTTCTGGTATACGAACTCGCCGCTCTCGCCAATGGTGCGACACCGGTAAAGGCACCCGAAAGAGATCTGACCACCGATGTTGATGCTTTACTCGCTGCTGTGACAGAGCGGACAAAGGTTCTGTTCCTTGCCAATCCCAATAATCCGACCGGTACCTATCTTCCTTTTTCGGAGATTGAGCGGCTGCATGCGGGGTTGCGGTCCGATATCCTGCTGGTTCTGGATGCGGCTTATGCGGAATATGTGACCCGCAGCGATTATGAAGCCGGCATGTCCCTGGTTGCCCGCAGTGAAAATGTGATCATGACCAGGACGTTTTCAAAAATCTATGGCCTGTCCGCGCTCAGGCTGGGTTGGGCGTATGGACCGTCTGCGGTTATTGACGTATTACACCGTATTCGCGGCCCTTTTAATGTGAACGCGGCCGCTCAGATTGCTGGCGTAGAAGCCGTTCGGGATCAGGCCTTTGTTGCAAAAGCCCGGGAACACAACGATAAATGGCTTCCTATCCTGACCCAGAATTTGCGGGGCCTCGGATTGAAAGTACCGGAAAGCGTCGGTAATTTTCTGCTTCTGGATTTCTCGGAAACCGGCAAGTCTGCCAAAGATGCGGATGCTTTCTTAAGCGCGCGGGGCCTTGTTCTGAGGAGTGTGGCCTCTTATGGGCTGGGAACATGTCTTCGGATGTCCATTGGTCTCGATGAGGATAACAGGGCGGTTATGGATGCCCTTCGCGTGTTTCTGGAACAGAACCAATGACGGATAAACAAGGTCCTCAATTCAGGAAGATGGCGATCATCGGCATTGGTCTGATCGGCTCTTCCATCGCCAGGGCGGCTCGACAGCGAGGTCTGGTGGCAGAAATCACCTGTTCTGCGCGAACCCAGGATACCCGAAGAACAGCGCTTGAGCTGGGCGTGGTCGATGAGGCTTTCGAACATTCCATTGATGCGGTGAAAGATGCGGATCTGGTGGTTTTTTGTACACCGGTCGGTACCTATGGCACCATAGCAGAGGAAATTGCGCCTGCCCTTAAGAAAGGCGCCCTGGTGACCGATGTGGGGTCGGTCAAGCAGATGGTTGTCGAGGCCATTGAGCCGCATATCCCGGACGGGGTTGATTTCGTTGCCGGTCATCCGATCTCCGGTACGGAAAAATCCGGCCCTGCTGCCGGTTTTGCGGAATTGTTTGATAATCGCTGGTGGATTGTTACACCGTCAAAGAAGTCGACAGAGGTTGCCGTACAGAAGCTGACCGCTTTTTGTGAAGGCCTCGGCAGTAGTGTCGAAAAGATGGAGCCGCCGCATCATGATCTGGTGCTGGCCATCACCTCTCATATTCCGCACCTTGTTGCTTATAATATTGTCGGTACGGCTGATGATCTGGAAGAGGTGACACAATCGGAAGTGATCAAATATTCCGCGGGCGGTTTCCGGGACTTTACCCGTCTGGCCGCATCCGATCCGACCATGTGGCGGGATGTCTTCCTGCATAACAAGGAAGCGGTTCTGGAAATGCTGGCCCGTTTCTCGGAAGACCTGACAGCTCTACAGCGGGCGATCCGCTGGGGAGACGGAGATGCGCTTTTCCAGATGTTCTCCCGCACCAGGGCGATCCGCAGGCAGATCATCGATGCCGGTCAGGAAACACCGGAAGCCAACTTCGGTCGCAGCGCTTCTTCAGACGACTAGGGTCCAGACCCTAAGGTCTTGATCTTAGGATCAGAAGATCGGGTTGATCTTGGTCAGGAATATCGGGCCAAGATACAGGCCGCCTTCCTGTAATGTCAGGGGAACATTTAAAAACCGTTTCCCCTGCTCATCTTCCTTGGCCAGGAGATTGAGGGCAAAACCTGCTGTTTTCAAAGATTTCCGGTCAAACCTTCCGGCATCAGCCATGGCCGCTAGAATAGTGTTATAACCGGTGATTTTGGCGGTAAAAGCGCCGATAGGCCGGGTTTCAGGATCCAGTGACAGGGTTCCGGAACTGGATAGTTTGCTCTCTCCCCAACGGACAGTCAGCTCCTGAATATCCAGGGCACCGCCTTGATCCCGCCAGGCTTCAATCGCCGTTTGATCCCGTAACTGCTTCCAGCCGCCTTCCAGCAGCGCAGACAGGCCAATATGTTCGATTTTTTCACCGAGCGGTAGGGTATCCCCTGCCCCTGTCAGCAGGTTGTCAATGCGGATAGCCAGTTGCCGGGCCGATTTCTGTTTTGCTTCTTGGTCTGATGAGGTTTCCTGGACGGCGGTTGCCCTTTCATGAACCTGCAATCGACTTGCTTTGATCTCTGGTCTCCAGGAAGGGGCGGCAGTTAGATCCGTCATGTCGATGGCCAGCGTTTCCAGTTTGCCGTCATTGGTAAAGGTGGCACTGCCGAGCGCCTTGCCAGCCTCAACCTTTAGTATTTTCTCTTTGTCATTGTCCAGCCAGCGAGCGGTAACCGGCTTTTCTGTTCCGAAAATGATATGTTTGATATTCCAAGGCTGTGCGATGGCCCAGATTGTCCCGGTTTTCAGGCTTTGTTGTTTGGAGGGCGGGGTTTGGATCTCAAGAGAGGCAAGGGTGAGTTTTACCCGATAGGGGAAATCCGAGATGACAATCGGCGCATGGGTAATCTGATATCCCTCGCTGATTTTCTGCTCTTTCCAGGCAAGAATCTGCTGTTCTGCTGTGTCGGCAACCTTGTTCCACCAGAAGACATAACCGCCGATAAGAGCGGCTGTGGTAATAAGGCCGGACACTAAAATTCGCATGAGGGTTCCCACTTAGAGCAGTTTATATTGAGCTTTCAGGCAGCACTCTATAAGTTCCGGGGTCTGTCTGTCATCGTCTTTCCTAATGTTTGAGTTTTCTTTTGTCTATGTCCGATCCCCATTCCAAATCCCGTCAATCCCTTTGGCTTGCAGCCATGCCGGGGCTTTTTGTGTTTCTCTGGAGTACGGGCTTTATCGGTGCCAAGCTGGGGCTTCCTTACATCGAACCGATGACATTTCTGGGCGTCCGATTTGCCATTTGCGCCCTGCTGTTGCTACCGCTCGTCTTGATGACCCGGACCCGCTGGCCGGCACGGTGGCAGGATTGGGGGCATATCAGTATGGCGGGTCTTCTGATGCATGGAGGCTATCTGGGATTTGTCTTCTGGGCCATCAGCCTGGGGGTTCCGGCGGGAACCACTTCCTTAATCGTTGGTATCCAGCCTCTTATTGTGGCGGCGCTCGCTGGCCTTTTACTGTCTGAAAAAGTCAGTGCCGTTCAGTGGGCCGGACTTTTGCTGGGGCTACTGGGTGTTTTTCTGGTGGTTGCCGATAAATTGTCCCTGGGAGAGGGAACCCCGTTCGGGATTTTCCTCTGCTTCCTGGCCTTGTTCAGCATGGCTTTCGGGACGCTTTATCAAAAGAAATATTGCTCCGATATGAGCCTTAAAAGCGGTAATTTCATCCAGTGTATTGTGGCAGCCATTTATTTCTGGATCATGGCGGTTTTTATGGAAAGCATGGTCATTGCCTGGACAGGTGAGTTGATCTTCGCACTCGCCTGGCTGATTTTGGTTTTGTCTCTCGGCGCGATAACCCTTCTTTATATTTTGCTGAGGAACGGGGCCGCCGCGAATGTGTCCAGCCTGTTCTTTCTTGTGCCGCCCTGTACAGCCGTTGTTGCCTATCTGCTGTTTGGCGAGACGCTGGGTGCCTTTTCCTTTGCCGGAATGGGCGCAGTCATTGCCGGTGTAGCGCTGGTTAACATCAAATTCGGGAAGAAAACATGACCCGCCGTTATGATCTTGTCATAGAACCTGACCTGCCTCCGGTGGATCATCCGCTCCCGGACCTGCCGGCCGGCGAGGATTTGTGGATTTTCGGGTATGGCTCCCTGATGTGGCGACCGGGCTTTGAGCATAGCGGGGTCGAGGACGCGCAGCTTTACGGGTATCATCGGTCTTTCTGTGTTTCTTCTGTCGTTCATCGAGGAACTCGAGAGAAGCCGGGCCTGGTGCTGGGACTTGACC
>DIYE01000035.1 GCA_002428885.1 Alphaproteobacteria bacterium UBA6062 | reverse complement strand
CATCATCATCAGAAGGGTGTTAAAGGCCCCGGCGCTGCGCCCGGCCTTACCGCGGATCAGCTCTGCCGCATCCGGATTTTTCTTTTGCGGCATGATGGAGGACCCCGTCGAGAAACTGTCGGAGCATTCCACGAAGCGGAACTGCGCACTTGACCAGATCACGATCTCTTCGGCGAGACGGGACAGATGCATGGAACAGATGGACGCAAAGCTTAAATATTCCAAAGCGAAATCCCGATCGGAAACCCCGTCCAGGGAGTTGGCAGTAGGACGGTCGAACCCCAGCGCCCTCGCTGTCATCTCCCGGTCGACAGGGAAGGATGTTCCGGCCAGCGCCGCAGAGCCCAACGGACATTCATTCAGCCGCACCCTGGCATCTTTAAGTCGGGAGCGGTCCCGGCCGATCATTTCCACATAGGCCAGCATATGGTGGCCAAACGTCACCGGCTGCGCGGCCTGCAGATGGGTAAAGCCCGGCATGACCGTGTCTGCCTCGGCTTCCGCCTGGAACAGCAGAGCATCCTGCAGATCTTTCAGCTCACCATCCAGATGGTCCATGGTATCACGAACCCAGAGCCGCATATCCGTTGCCACCTGGTCATTGCGGGAGCGCGCGGTATGCAGTCGGCCGGCCGGATCACCGATAATTTCCCGAAGCCGCGCTTCAATATGCATATGGATATCTTCAAGGGCCGGATCGGTTTTAAAGTTGCCGGCTTCAATCTCACGAAGAATTGTCTGCAACCCCCCCTGAATTTTCTCACCATCTGCCTTACTTATAATACCCTGTTCCATTAACATGGAAGAGTGGGCCATGGATCCGGCAATATCCTGTGCATAAAGTCGTTTGTCGAAATCAATGGAAGCATTGATCCGTTCCATAATTTCGGCGGGACCTTTGGCAAATCTGCCACCCCAAAGCTCATTCGCGCTCATGTTTTCGGGCTCTCTTAATAACAATTGGACTTAAGTTGTAATGACCATCAGACAGTTTTTTCATCTGCCCTTTCTCATGTTGCTTACATTTACAGGCCTTGGGGTCGCAACATCAACCGCTTTCTCCCAAAATGCGGAAAAGCTGCTTGTTGGGGAGGTTCGCAATTTTGTCATCGCCAATTCCCATCAGGAAATGAAGGATTTCGCTTTCCTGGATGGAGACGGCAAGGAGCAGAAGCTTTCGGATTTTAAAGACAAAACAATCCTGCTCAACTTCTGGGCCACCTGGTGTGCTCCTTGCCTCAAGGAAATGCCCGGAATCGACCGCCTGCAGGGAAAATTGGGATCCGATGATTTCACGGTGCTGGCCGTCAGCCAGGATCTGCAGGGTATGGAGAAGGTGAAGAAATTCCTCAAAGCCCTGAAGATTGAACATCTGGCTGCCTACAATGACAAGACAACTAAATCCGGCCGCTCTGCCGGTATTTTCGGATTACCCGCAACCATTATTCTAAAAAAAGATCTGGTGGTATTCGGCCGCCTTGTTGGTCCCGCTGAATGGGATTCGGATGAAGCTGTTGCCCTGATCAAGCACGCTATGAAAGATGGCGGCAGCTAGGCCGTATATTATTTTCTGTCTTCGGGGTTCTTGAGACCCCGGAGATTACGGTCAAACGTCTTTTTAATCTCGTCTTCCTGCCATTGCTTATCCGCGTTCTTTTCTTTTGACTGACGGAAAAAGGTCCGGAATATTTTCTCAGTGGCATAGCTGATCAGAAAGAAAAATACCGCCTTGCTGAGAGTCAGCAGCATCAGATCTGCGGCCAGGTCATAATCCTGTTTTTCAACCCCGATCGTAAAATCAAAGGCCAGCAGTGCCGCCGCGCCTCCCACCCCGAGAATCAAGACCAGTGGCCGAAAGCGACCGACAGTCCACGGAATCGCAATCAGCGACAGAAAGATCACCATATTGATAAGCGCAGCCCAGAAGCCCAGACTGACCAGGGTGAAATCCAGCATTTAGGGTCGGGTTCCTAGCTATCCAGCGAAGCAAGCGCCACATCGACCAGCGGCCGAAGGCAGGCTTCTTCCGGATTGACTTTCGCAACCACGCGAATCCCCTGCATGACACCGATAAAGAAAGCGGCCAGGGTTGCCGGATCCCGATCGGTCGGGATATCCCCTTCCCTCTGGCCCCGGTCAATCAGCGCTTTCATGTCCTTTTCGATTTCCGCGAAATATTTACGGATACGGGTCGCGCAATCCTCGTCCCGCGCAGATCGTTCTACCGCCGTGTTGGTTACAAAGCAGCCACGCCTGTCAGGGTCTTCCAGATTCCGGAACATAAAAGCATGCAAGAATTCGGTTAGGATATCCCGGGCATTACCATCCTGTGTCAGAACAGAGCCGCGGGCCAGTGAATTATCTGTATATTGGTCAAGGGCAGCCAGAAACAGGGTATGCTTGTCGCCAAAAGTATCATACAGGCTACCCCGGTTGATCCCCATGCAATCAACCAGGTCCTGAATGGAAGTGGCTTCATAACCGCGGGCCCAAAAGGCCGTCATCGCTTTCTGGAGAGCTTCTTCTTTGTTAAAGCATTTTGCTCTTGGCATTGATCTATCCTACTTGCCTGTGCCCCGCCCCAGGTCAGGCAATACTTATACTTTCACTCAATAAGTGACAAGGCCTTAAGGCCTTCCTTATATGTAGGATACATTAAAGAAATCCCAAGTTCTGCTTTTATTCGCGCATTGCTGACTGTTTTATTGTCGGAGTAGAAACTCCTGGCCATCGGGCTAAGATCCGCCGTCTCGAAATCCTGCAGGGGCGGCGGATCCCGTTCCAGAAGCTCCGCAGCAAACGTCACCACATCCTGAGGAGGTGCCGGCAGGTCATCCGCGACGTTATAAATGCGTCCCGGATCAGGTTGCTTCATGGAGGCCACCAGAATGCGGGCCAGATCCTCCACATGAATACGGGAAAACACGTGTCCCGGCTTGACAATCCGGTGAGCTTTCCCGTTCATCAGGGACACCAGCTGGTTACGGCCGGGCCCGTAAATACCGGGCAGGCGAAAGATATGCAGGGGTAATCCGTGATCATCCTGTATGTGCCGCCAGGCGGCTTCCGCATCCACCCGGCGCTGCCCGCGCATACCGGACGGATTAAGAGCTGTATCTTCCGTCGCCATGTCTCCGTCCAGATTACCGTAAACGCCTGTCGTCGACAGATAAGCAACCCATTTGAGATTGGGGAGCTTTGCCAGCTCCGCTCCCATCACCCGGCAGACGGGATCCCCCTCTTCACCGGGCGGTACGGAAAGCAGGATATGGGTGATTTGATCCGCAATATCGGCAAAGCCCGACACCGGGTGAGATCCGTCAAACTGCATCCGGACTGTATTATCCAAACCGGTCTTCTGCTTCGGTTGCTCATGGCGACTGGTTCCCCAAAGGGTCCAGCCAGAATGCTGCCGGGCAATTTCCCGGGCTGTAAAACCGTATCCGAAACAGAAGAGATTTGGCGTCATGAGACTTTACGGTTTATCCGCCGGCTCAGAGGTCAGAATAACCATCGCCGACAGGGTATGACGCCTTGAGACGGCCAGCTCCGCACTGCCGCTGGAGCCACCGCCATAGGAAGACCCACTATCCATTTCCATCCGCTGCGCCTTGGCCACCATCGGTACAGCCACCGTTCTGGCGACCTGTCCGTTTCCGGTAAAATCTACCATCCAGACACGATATTTCCGACCGGGCAAGGCAGCATTGAGACGGTCAGCCTCAGCGCGGGCTTCCGCATAAATCTCGCTGCGGAGATCGCCCATCAGTTTCTGGGTTTCAGCAAGAGACGGAGAGAAATCAACCTGGGAAATCCGGATTTTGAAACCGGGCCGTCCAGCCTGCTCGGCCCGATCTGCCAGACCGGAAATTGACTTTTCCGCTACCCGTGCCTCCGCCGACACATTCCAGCGGTTGAGGCCTGTCCGGTCTTTGCTTTCCCGGGAAGAGGTAATGTGCCAGTCCGGTTCCGGCGCCAGTTTCTTGAGCGATTCCATGATCTGGTTTTTCAGCTGAGCCGCTGTTTCCTGCTGCTGGGTAATATCAAAATGGACATAAACACGTGCCGATTTCGTCGTAACCCACCCTTCCTTTATCACATTCAAGGTAATCTGATCCTGGACCATTCCCTGATCTTCGCCCGCGCTCACAGATAAGGCAGGCGTCAACATCAGACAGGTCAGGGTCGCAAGAATGAACGCTTTCATAGGATTTCCCTCCGGTTTGTTCTCTTCTTAGCGCATTTAGAAACGAATTGGGACCGTTTTGTGGCAAGTCCGCCTGCCTGCGCCCTTTGTCATCATTCCGCCGTATTAACATTGGAGGGTGCAACAACTGTGGGCATCCTATATAGAAACCGAGAACAGGCCCTATTTAGGTTGAAGTGTGTGATTTAGGTTGAAGCATTTGATGACAATTTTTTTTTCACCATCCGGCAAAGTAAAATCGGCCATCGCCATCCTTCTGTCCGGTTTTGTTGTTTGTCTCTCTGTATCGGTTCAGGCCAATCCGGCCGAAGAATATGAAGCCTGCATCAAACTGACCAAGCGAGAGCCGGAACTGGCGTTCGAATCAGCCCTGAGCTGGCGGGATCAGGGAGGCGGATTTCCAGCCCGGCACTGCGCGGCCCTCGCCCTTGTCGGTATGAAAAAATATCATATAGCCGCACCGCGCCTTGAAAAGCTGGCCGACGAAATGCTGAAAGCCGGATCCGACTTTGTCATACCGGTTCTTAGTCAGGCAGCCAATGCCTGGTTGCTGGCAGAAGATTACAGCCGGGCCAATGCGGTTGCTTCAGCGGCTTTAGAACTCGAACCCGGCAATATTGAGCTCTTAATTGACCGCAGCCGGATTCTGGCAAAAGCCGAGAATTATAAGGAAGCTTTCGACGATCTTGATCTTGTCCTGCGCCTCGATCCGTCGAGGCCGGATGCCCTGGCCTTTCGCGCTGCAGCTCTCAGGCAACTGGGCAACAATATTCGGGCCATGGAAGATGCAGAGCTTGCCCTGTCTCTGCAACCCGACCTCATAGATGCCCTGATCGAGCGGGGAATCCTGCACCGGCTCGCCGGCAATGCAGAAGCGGCCCGCAAGGACTGGTTGAAGGTTCTGGACCTGTCCCCTCACAGTCCGGCCGGTGAAACGGCCCGCCGGAATATCGAAAAACTGGATGTGCGCAAATAACCGTTACGCTCCGTGCCCGGCAAGAGATCGGCGATAGCCAAGGGCCTCAGCGATATGAGGCCGCCTGATCATCTCGCACCCCTCCATATCGGCGAGGGTCCGCGCTACCTTCAGGACCCGATGATATCCCCGTGCCGATAATTTCAGTTGTCCGATCGCTTCCTGAAGCAGGGACTGCCCGGCTGCATCGGGGGCCGCAATTTTTTCAAGCAGCTCTCCTTCCGCCTCGGCGTTGGTTCGAACAGGTTTCGGAAGATCAAGATCCGCAAATCGCTGCCTTTGAAGATCCCGGGCGGCCCGTACACGACCGGAAACCATCTCTGACGTCTCCCGGGGAGCCGGCAGTGTGAGATCCATCGCCGAGACGGCCGGCACTTCGACGAACAAATCAATCCTGTCCAGCATGGGGCCGGAAATCTTTGACCGGTATTCAAGGGCGCATTTGGGCGCCCTGGCGCAGGCCTGCTCCGCATCATCCAGATGACCACAACGGCAAGGGTTCATCGCAGCAACCAGTTGAACCCGTGCCGGATAGGAGACATGGGCATTTGCCCGGGCCACCACCGCCTTGCCCGTCTCCACAGGCTGACGCAAGGATTCAAGAACCTGCCGTCCGAACTCCGGCAGCTCATCCAGGAACAGAACACCCAGATGCGCCAGGGATATTTCACCGGGCCGCGCCCCGCGCCCTCCGCCTACCATGGCAGCAACGGAGGTGGAATGATGAGGATCCCGAAAGGGGCGTGAACGGGACAGTTTACCGTCTTTAAGGCTTCCCGAAATGCTGGCGATCATGCTGACTTCCAGGGCCTCCGCAGCATCAAGGGGCGGCAGGATCCCCGGCAATCGCGCGGCCAGCATGGACTTGCCGGACCCCGGCGGACCGCTCATCAACAGATTATGTCCGCCTGCGGCAGCGACCTCCAGCGCCCGCTTGGCGGTTTCCTGACCCTTGATATCCTCAAGCTTCGGAAAGACGGATGTTTCTTCAAGAGCGCCCCTGGGGGGTGCCGAAAGAACCTGGTCTCCTTTAAAATGATTGATCAGGGCAAGCAGGGTGCCCGGTGCCAGGATATCCAGATCTCCGGCCCAGGTCGCCTCGCTTCCGGACGCAGCCGGACAAATCAGGCTCATGTCCCGGGACAGGGCCTCAACAGCCGCCGGCAATACACCGGAGACGGGCTGACAGCTACCATCGAGGGACAGTTCCCCAAGAACGAGATATTGTTCCATCTCGTCCGCCGGGAGAATTCCCATGGCCGTCAGGATCCCCAGCGCAATGGGAAGATCGTAGTGAGCGCCTTCCTTGGGAAGGTCCGCTGGCGCGAGATTGACCGTAATCCTTTTAGGCGGCAAACCGACCCCAAGGGATGTCAGCGCAGCCCGGACCCTTTCGCGGCTTTCGGCAACCGATTTATCCGGAAGACCGACAACCGTAAAAGCCGGCAGGCCCGCCGCCATCAGAACCTGTACCGTAACCGTCCTGACATCCAGCCCCTGAAAGGCCACCGTGGTAATCCGTGCCTGCATTCTTCCCCCCATAAGGCAATAAATCAATTTTTGCACGAAATACCATAAATATATTTCACTATTTTAGAAAATACAAATTGACTTTATGCGGGTGTCGATTTTGGAAAAATGACATCATAAGCTCAAAGGCAAGGATATTTTGAGATGATATTGACCAGACAGTTTACGCCAACAACATTCATGGCTGATAATCAATTCCTAGCTTCGCGAAAACACTTATCAGGTTTTTATGCGCTTAATTTTAAAGAGGCCATTGTTTTCAACTAGATAAAAATAACCGGTGTCGCCTGTAGTAACAAAAAAAGCCTAACCAGAGTGCGACCGTAAGTCCGTCATTTTCGACATCAGGTATTTATGCCTTCATGCAAATAGTAATAAATTTCTCTAAGTTATCCCATAGGCTTTTGAGATGCTGATCAGATGGAAAGAAATCAGGATTGTGAACGTAGCTATTCATCGTGCTTGTTGAGAAGATTGCTTCTGCCGTATCGAACTTCTTAATACCATCATGATATTTTTTATCGATTAGACCTTTAGCCAACATGTGTTCACGGACTTTGGAAAACTTGTTTTTGAGCTTGTCATTTTTGTGAACCGTTCCGACTTGATGCTGCTCAATGTAGGTTTCAATAGCCAATTCCACAAGAACCCGAAAAAGCACGGATATAGCATTGTCATGTTCTTCGAACTTCAGTCGATGCTGAAGCTCACCAAAAATATCGTAGGCTCTTCGATTATGAGGCTTTTGTTGAATTCCATAGTCGATATTTCTTATAAGAGTTTTTCGAGGCCCTGGATCAGTGGGTTTAGGTTCACCCTCAGGGGCAGGAACGGGCGTTGGTTTGGGAGACGGTTTCGGACGCGGCTTTGGTTCAGCGTTCGACAAGGATTGATCAATTGTGGGCAGGATACCCTCTTTATCTAAACTATCTAGATAACCGCGTTTACTTTCGTTATCCCATATATTGTCCAAAGTGACCTTTTTTGAGATTAAGTCCTGCGCTACACGTGCTAAGGCGTTCAAAACTGTTTCTTCCTGATGAGTGAATTTAAGCTTGTTCTGCTCAACACTGAGTCCGACCCGATTACGAAACTGTTCTGCGGAAAACAGTCGTTTAAAATTAGAACGCGGCAAACGATCTGCGCTGGATAGCAAGCTTGCATTTTTCAATAAGGTTTCAACCTCGGCAGCTAAGTCAATTTTCGTGTTTTTACCCGTGCGCCGCTCAAAATTCGTTTTTGCCTCTGCGTTCCATTGACTCTGACCAACGCCATTTTGCTGTCCTGTATGGCGACGATATAGAATTTCATCCATTCGCTCTCTGTCCTGTTCTATTTGGCAATCGACAAAGCGCGGGAAATCTCCTAGCCATAACTTTCTTTGATTTGTAAAGAATGTAACCCAATCTTGTGACGGTGCACGCTCTGGCTGAAAAAGCAGTTTAAGCACTGTTGTTCGCCGATTACCGTCATATACGACAAATCCGCTTTTCTCCTTTCTCACAAGTGGTGGTTCATATATTTCACCTGACGCAACAACATCCTTTGTCAGTTTACGCATATGTTTGGCATGATGTGTTAGCAGCCAATCAATAGCTTCTGTTTCAGATATGAGTTCACCATGTCGGTCATTAGAACGATTAACGCGCAATTCAGAGATTTTAATGGGTTGGTATTTCATGAATAACTCTATCCAAGCTAGGTTGACGAGCTCGCTTTGGGGCGATAGTAGACATTTAACCATCACACAGCAACCCAAAGGTGTGTTTGATTTCAACCATATGCACAAGAAAAATTAATGTATATTCAGCGATTAATTGTGGGAATTATAAGACTATAAGAAGCAGGTCACCCTTGCGGGTTTCTGATCCAGTCTTCGCGGCTATTGCGGACGCGTATGATTAAGACGGTGCCGTCATTTTCGATATGATAAAGAATGAGGTGGGAAGCGTGTGGGTGGATGCGAATAGGGGGCGAGAGTTCAAGGCGCTCTCGTGCAATAAAAGGGGTGTCAGCAATAAGCGCGAATACCTTTTCTAAGTCAGCATGGTAGGCTTCCGCTTGAGTAACGCCGAATTCCTGCACTCCCTGCAAATAGATTGTAATGATATCGTCTTCGGCTTTGTTGGTGAGCTTATACGTCATCGGGCGTTGTGGCGCGAGTACCTGCTTTTTTACGTGCCGCGTCCAGGATATCGTTCATGTTCCGGTCACTAATACCGCTTTCCAGCCCTTCATCAACAAGTTTTTGTAGCTCGGCAATTTTGGAAGCACGTTCCTGGTCATGCCGGATTAAATCACGCACATAATCGCTGGCATTGCTATACCGTCCACTTTCCGCCTGCGCCTCAACCCATTCCTTCATCGGGTCGGGCAATGATACATTCATAGTCGCCATATCAACTCCTCCTTATCAACAATATAGCAAATATTGACAAAGATTGCCATCAACTCTTGAACTTATGCCATCTGGTACGACTACAAAAGACAGAAAAACTAAGCAGCTTGATAACCGTCGCGCTATCCTGCTGGAAGTCTTGGGGTGGCTGAAACAGCCACCTTTTACCTTCAGAGCTTGCTCTCAATACAGTCCCAGATACCCGCTTCCAGCTTTACGCCGTCATAGCGGTTGATCTCCTGTAATCCGGTGGGTGAGGTTACATTGATCTCGGTCAGATAATCCCCGATCACATCGATACCCACAAAGATCTGTCCCTGTTCTTTCAGGGAAGGGCCAATGATCTCGCAGAGCTCTTGCTCCCGGGATGTCAGGGTGGATTGCAGGGCCTGCCCTCCCACATGCATGTTGGAACGGCTCTCCCCTGCCTGGGGAACCCGATTGATGGCCCCGACCGGCTCCCCATCGATCAGGATGATGCGCTTGTCTCCCTGACGGACCTCCGGCAGGTATTTCTGGACAATCATCGGTTCCCGGTAAAATTCTGTGAACATCTCATGAACCACGGTGAGATTCTCGTCTTCCGGCTTGAGGTGGAAAACGCCCGCCCCGCCATTTCCGTACAGGGGCTTGACAATAATATCCTTATATTCTTCTCTAAAAGCCTTGATTTCCCGAAGGTCTGAAGAAATCAGGGTCGGTGGCAACACGCCGTCAAACTGCGTGACAAAAATCTTCTCCGGCGCATTGCGAACGCTGGCCGGGTCATTGACCACCAGTGTCTCTGGATGGACCCGCTCCAGCAAATGTGTCGCCGTGATATAGGACATGTCGAAAGGGGGATCCTGACGCATCAGAACCACGTCGGTTTTCGCAAGATCAATCCGCTCCGTCTCACCCAAAGAGAAGTGATTGCCTTTTTCGCGGCGCACTTCCAGAGGGCGCGCATTGGCGACAATGACACCATCAGAGTAAGATAGATCCGCCGGGCCGTAATGATACAGGCCATATCCTCGGGCCTGGGCTTCCAGCGCCAGAACAAAGGTGCTGTCGCCGTCAATATCGACGCTTTCGATGGGATCCATCTGGATGGCTACGGTAAGGCTCATGATTTTTCCTGTTTTTATGCTGCGCCCAATGTCATGTATCTCAATGAGGGCAGGATGCAAGGGTTTGATCTTCGCGTCAATTAATCTGACGGCTATCCTTCATCACAACATGACTGATAATCTTGCGAACCCCGGAAATATCCCGGGTATGCAAATAGACCCGATCCAGTTCGGCCTGGTTTTGGGCAATCCCAAACAGATAAACAACCCTGTTCACTGTATCAATGCTGTAATTCACATGTTTGATATCCAGATCCTGAAGGATCCGCGCCCGGAGTTTGGCTGAAATCCAGCTGTCCCCGGCGGACGACGAGAGGGTTTCCCGGTCACTGACCTGCAGCTCATTCAAAACGGCTTTCACACCCGTGACGGACCAGATCAGGCGGGTTGCTGTAATACGGCTTTCTTCTGATGGCACCTCTCCGGTGACCAGCACACGCCCCTCAATGACGGACGTGGAGACATCCGTAAACAGGCTTTCACTTTCCTTCAAGAGCACATCAAGAATAGCAAGTTTGATTTTTGCATCCCGGGCAGCATCCTCGACGGACCGTTCTTCAGCAATCACAACACCGGCTGTCGCCGCACCGCCGACAGCAAGACCAACCGGCGTACAACCGCCTGCCAAACTCAAAACCAGAACTCCTGATAAAAGAACAGCCAGGATTTTCATACTCAACGCCTCAGACTTTTTTTTAGGGTCAGGACTATATCCTGATTGCCGTGCGGGATAAAGCGACATCCGCGCAATAGATCTCACCAGGCATTTTCAATATGCACCGGCCAGCGCAGGAAGGATGTCACCAACAAAATATCAAAGCGGATATCCAGCCCGTCGCACCCGGCATGGGATGCTATATAAGCTTCCATCGCCCTGGATACACGGCGTCGCTGTTTGGTATGGATCGCGCTGAGTGCTACTTCCAGATCCGGTCGTTGTTTTACTTCAACAGCCACCAGGACAGTCCCTTTCCGGGCAATGATATCCACTTCACCGACCGGACGGCGAAAGCCCCGCTCCAGGATCCGATATCCCTTCAGGCGCAGTAAAACCGCCGCGATCATTTCCGCGGCCACACCTTTCAGCTGAGCATACTGACGTCTGCGTTTGCGGTCTTTTCTGGAGAGTTTCGTCAAATTATCGCCCCAGTTTATTGTTTCCATTATGTTAGGGTCCGGACCCTAAGATATAAAACGAATACGAACTATTTACTTGCCGCTCCCCGATAGAGCATTTTACAGTAATGTTCCAGGTGGTGCCATAGGGCAGGAGTGACGCCAGTGCAGGCTATAAAAACAGATATATCCCCTTTTTCGAGAATCCGGCTGGCAGGCCTTGCGGGAAGTCTTATTTTAGCCCTTTCCCTGTCGGCGTGCCAGACCCCTAATCTGGGCGGGAATACACCGGCAGCCAAAACCGATACGCCCACGCCATCAGAGAGTAACACGCAGAAACAGTCGGAAACATCCGTTTTGGCGGCGCCCCGACCATCGGAGAAGGAGGCGGCTGAGAAACTCCTGCAACAGCGGCAGGCTGATGCGGACACGGCACCGGTTCTAAATCAGCCGGCAATAAGCCTTCGACCACCCAGTTTTTCCGAAGATGAGCAAACCGTCCGTATGGCCATTCTTCTGCCCCTTACCGGCCCCCATGCCCGGATCGGCAATGACTTGCTGAGAGCCGCCTATATGGCCTTGTTCGATCATAACAACAAAAAACTTCATCTGTTACCGTATGACACGGCAGGAACGCCCGAAGGCGCCAAAAAAGCAGCTCTGGAAGCCACAGGAGAGGGGGCTGAAATTATTCTCGGTCCGCTCTTCTCGACATCTGTTCAGGCAATCCGGCTCATTGCCGAAGCCAATAATCTGAATATCCTGGCCTTCTCGACCGACACGTCTGTTGCCGGAAACGGCGTTTACCTGATGGGCATGACCGCAGGCCAGCAGGTTGATCGGATTATGAACTATTCCTATCGGCAGGGTCTTGCCCGGTTCGCTGTTCTGGCCCCTCAGACCCCTTACGGCGATACGGTGATCAATGATGTGCGGCAAGCCTCGGCCCGGCTCGGACTGGAACTGGACCGGGTGATGCGCTACCCGGCGGATCTGGCGCCCGGTTCGGAAGAATTGCAACAAGTCGCAAAGGATATCGCTAATTACGACGCACGAAACTGGCAGCTTAAGCAGGAAATAAAGCGCCTGAAAGAGAAATCCGATGCAGCATCCAAAGCCAGACTGAAACAATTGTCGAAGCGGGATACATTGGGTCCTGTTTCCTTTGACGCCCTGATCATTCCGGAAGGGGGGCAACGTCTCAGGGAACTGGCACCGCTTCTCTCCTACTATGATATCGATCCGACCGAAGTGCAGTTTATCGGCACCGGATTGTGGGCTGATCGCTCCCTGACAACGGAGCCCGCCCTTGTCGGCGGATGGTTCGCCGCGCCCGGCCCTGAAAAAACCCGTCAATTCCTGGAACGTTTCAACACGCTTTATAACTATGTTCCGCCTCGTATCGCCAGCCTGGCCTACGACGCCACGGCACTCACAGGCCTGCTGGCCCTTGAGGAAGGAGAAAATAAATTTTCCCGGGATATCCTGGAAAGCCGGGATGGCTTCTCAGGCTATAACGGCATCTTCCGATTCCCGATCTCAGGCATAGCCGAACGCGGCCTTTCCGTCATGCAGGTGGGTCAGCAGGATCTGGAACTTCTGGAAGAAGCCCCTGAATCCTTCGACGCCCTGATCAACTGAGCTATTTTAAAGTGCACAGCATCCGATGGGGGACCCAACCCCCGCCACCTTCGGCGTATCTGGCTCCGTATGGTTATATCAACTCTTCACAATAACGACCTCGACATAGCGGCCCAAGACTTTCATCGAGCCATCGGTCGCAACATTCATACCGTCAACCAGTGTTCGCATCCCGGCTTCAAGAGATGACTGACCAGCGTCATCCAGCGCCAGGAAAGCCTTGTGTACCGGCCCATACCACGTGCGAAACGTGTTGATGAAGTGATCTTCAGACTGATAACGGAACGTGAAATCTTTCGGCGAGATGGTAATGCGTGTGGAGTCCCGGAATGTTTCGTGCAGCCATTCCTTCGAGGCCCACAGAACGGGCGACCTCAATCCGGCGGGCGGCGGAACATGTCTGCCAACCAATTTGAATAGCTGGCCGATGAAGCCATCCGCTGTCCAGTTCGCCATACCTATCTTGCCGCCGGGACGGCAAACCC
>DIYE01000202.1 GCA_002428885.1 Alphaproteobacteria bacterium UBA6062 | reverse complement strand
TAAAGTGATAGAAGAGTGTCTTGATTATGAGAGTGACGGCGTCCTGGTGACAGAGAACGGCCTGATAACCCATATGGGGCCGGCGGATGTCATCCTGGCAAATCTAGACCCACGGATTCCTGTAGAGCAGTATAACGATGCGTTGATCCTGCCCGGGTTTATCGACTGTCATGTTCATTATCCGCAGACGGAGATTATAGGTGCTTTTGGAGAGCAGCTCATAGACTGGCTGAATAAATATACTTTTGTAGCGGAACAGAAATTCGGCAACAAGGAGCATGCGGATCTGACCGCAAATCTGTTTCTGAAAGAGGCGCTGGCCGTCGGAACGACAAGCGCTTCAGTCTTTTGCACCGTCGAGCCAGTGTCTGTTGACGCCTTTTTCGAACAGTCGGAAAAAGCAGGCATGCGTAATATCGCCGGCAAGGTTTTGATGGACCGCCATGCACCGGACGGCCTTCTGGATACGGCGCAGACCGGTTATGACCAGACCAAGGCGCTCATTGAAAAATGGCATGGAAAAGGACGATCCCTATACAGCGTTACGCCTCGTTTTGCCCCGACCAGCACGCCGGAGCAGATGGAAATGACGGGGGCTGTCTGGAAAGAACATCCCGGCACCTATCTGCAATCCCATATTTCCGAAAATAAAGGGGAAATAGAGTGGGTTAAAGAGCTGTATCCAGATCATGACGGCTATCTGGATGTCTATGACAAATTTGGCCAGGTCGGTCCAAGAGCCATTTACGGTCACGGGGTACACCTGACGGAAACCGAGTTTGCGAGGCTCTCTGAAAGCGGGGCCAGTCTCTCTCATTGTCCGACATCCAATCTCTTCCTGGGAAGCGGCCTGTTCGATATGAAAGGAGCGAGCCGCGCGGACCGTTCAGTCAGGGTTGGACTGGCGACGGATCTCGGCGCAGGAACCAGTTTTTCCATGCTGGCCACCATGGGAGAAGCTTATAAAGTCGCGCAACTGGGTGGTACAGCCCTGAGCGCCTGGCAGGCTTTTTATCTCGCAACCCGTGGAGCCGCAGAGGCTTTGTATCTGGAAGATAAAATCGGCTCTCTTGCCCCGGGTATGGAAGCTGATTTTGTCGTTCTGGATCTGAAAGCGACAAACCTTTTGGAACATCGCCTTAAGTTCGCCGACGACCTGCATGAAGAGCTCTTTGTCCTGATGACTCTGGCACCGCAGAATATCGTCAAAGCGACTTATGTGGGCGGCGAGATAGCGGCTTTTAGGGAAGGCCATTCCGGGAAAGTAAGTTTCCCGAAACTCTAGGATTGTCGGAGTCTGGGGGCGGGATTCGGCGTTTTTTGTTTTCAATTCCCAGGGGTGCTCGGTGATTGGTGCCGGATCCTGCCGGTCTTCTTATATGCCGTTAACCATATAACCCGTCGTAGAATAGTCGGTTTTTCATATCTGTTTGGCTGAAAACAAAATTTAACAATCTGTTTCTTGTCAAAACGGGAAAAAGATGGTTAAAAATTTCCTAAATTCCAAATGGTTTTAGGGGGAACCAACCATGATGAAGAAACTGGCATCAGCCATCATTTTACCCGCACTCTTTCTTGCAGGAACAGCATCTGCCACTATCGTATCGGAAATAAAATCCAGCTATACCGGCGACTATATCTGGTTTAAAAACGATGTTCGGGCGAACGGTACTGCGAGTATTGAAAACCTTTCCGGTAAAGGCGGTAATCTTGAAAATAATGCGCCTTACCCGACGGGAGCAGCGAAGCTAACTACAGGACTCTCCAATACAGATAAAGCAGAAATTGGGATTGGTGGTAATTTCGGCACAATTGGAAATTTTGTCGCATCCCAGGGCCAGCTTGGATATGACTATTATAAAAGCGCGAGTGATGCTAACCCGTTTGCAGCGGCGTCTATGAAGCTGGCCGTTGCTGATCCTAATTCGGGTGGCGTGAAATTTCTGATTTACGAAGCATACGGAAATATGCCGGGTAATCCCCCGGTAGATACCTGGACGAACGTTACGATCAATAGTGGAAGTGGTACCTTCTGGCATAATGGTATTCTGGGAGAAGACAGTCAGGGCGCTAATGTGGCGGCCGGCAAAACTCTTGACGGATGGGCCAGCGAACTGGGAGATGCATTTCTGGAGCTGCAAATCATCGGCCTTTCCGTTGGTGTTGGAAGTTACAATCAAGGCATGACAGCCTATTTCGATGGCGTTTTCTTTTATGGAAATGACCATGAATTATTATATGACTTCGAAGTCTCTGTTGTTCCGCTGCCGGCGGCCTTGCCGCTCTACGGTGCCGGTGTTGCGATCCTTGGTTTTCTGGGATGGCGCCGGAAAAAAGCGGTTTAGTCCTGTGTAAAATAGTCTGATGAAGGGCGGCCCAATTGGGTCGCCTTTTTTTATGTCATAAAAAATTCATAAAACTGTCACGTCCCGGTTGGGGTTTGTTAAGGAAGTCGCGTATACCGTGTGAATGCTGTGGAGTATCAGGGATGGGCTGCTTTCAATGGACAAGATGGACGAGGCAGGACGTAATCCAACCATGCGGGATATTCTGGAAGATATTCCGCCTGTTGACGGTAATACATTATGCCGTGATGTGGCGGAGCTCTTCCGGGAGAATGAAACTGTGCGCGGTTTTGCCGTCACCGAAGACGGTAACCCCATTGGGATTATCGCGCGGGATGAATTGACCATCCGCCTGGCAACGCAGTATGGACATGCGGTTTACGGTAAAAGGGCCGTTACGGAACTGATGGATCCTGATCCGCTGATTGTCAATCTTCAAGACGATATCGATCAGGTGGAAGCGCGCATCGCAAGCGGTTATTCGCAGGCTCTCCAGTCAGGTTTCATTATTGTCGATACCGGTTTTTACAAAGGTATGGGAACCGGCCTTTCTCTTCTCAAATCCAGTGTGGCCCGCACACGTATCCGGGCTGAAAAGCTTGAAGTGACAACTGAGCTGGCCCAGCATGCCAATACCGTCAAATCCCAGTTTCTGGCTAATATGAGTCATGAACTCAGGACACCGCTCAATGCGGTTATCGGATTTTCAGAACTGATCGTTTCAGAGGCATTCGGCCCGATCAATGAAGGTAAATACCGGGATTACGCTCAGGATATCCTGGAAAGCGGTAAACATCTTCTCTCGATGATCAATGATATTCTCGATATGTCGAAGATCGAGGCCGGACGCTATGAATTAAAGGAAAGAGCGGTCGATCTGCAAGGGCTTATCGCAAATGCGGTAAAGATGTGCCGTATCCTGGCGGATGAGAAAGGTATTGCGCTCACCTGCGATTGTCTTTCGGAGACGCCGGTTGTGTTCGGTGATGAGCGAGCCCTTAAGCAGATGCTTCTCAATCTTATTTCCAACGGTATTAAATACACGCCTGTGCAGGGAAGTGTTTCCGTTCGAATGTCGCTCCCCCGGGAGGGAGGTGTTTGCATCGACGTCATTGATACAGGTGTGGGGATTGATGAAGAGTTGATTGATAAGGTGTTCGAGCCGTTTGCCCAGGCCGGCACAGATATCCATAACAAGACGGAAGGCACCGGACTCGGTTTGCCGATTGTGAAAGCGCTGGCTGAACTCCATCAGGCGGACTTCCGATTGACCAGCCGGGCTGGGAATGGAACAACCGCCAGTCTGACTTTGCCATCATCCCGCGTAAAAGGCATTTCCCCGGCATCCGTTGGCCTGATTGCCTAAGGGAGTTTGCCGCCGAGAGCTGCGGTTATGTCCGCAGCGAATTGTTTGACGGTTTCCCCGAGTTCCCGGAGGCGTCCTGTTGAAATACGGGCAGCCGGTCCGGAGATGGAAATGGCAGCCAGCGGTTCTGCATATTCGTCATAAATGACACTTGCAACGCAGCGCAGGCCAACGGCGTGCTCTTCGTCATCCAGCGCGAAACCTTGTTCACGGCTCTGTTTTAATTCCGTTTTCAGGGCCTTCACGGTAACAAGCGTCTTTTCTGTCAACTTTGGTAAACCTCTTAAGGACGCAATGCGGTCCACATCCTCATCGGACATAAGCATCATGATGGCTTTTCCAACGCCGGAACAATGCAAGGGAACCCGGTTCCCCGGTTTGGAATAAACCCGCATCATTTCACGGCTTTCCACTTGCGCCATATAAATGACGTCATCTCCTTCGCTGATCGCCAGATTTACCGTTTCTCCGTTTTCCTCCATCATGCGTCGCATAAAGGGGCGAGCGACGCTGACGAGATCCCGGGAAGACAGAAACCCGTTCCCGGTGACAAAGGCCTGCATGCCGATCTGCCAGCGACTGCTGTCCCGGTCATACTGAACATATCTTTCTTCCTGCAATGTGGTGAGCAGGCGATGGGTTGTGGAGGGGGCCAGTTCCAGGGCCCTGGAAATGCCGGTCAGGGTGAGGCCCGGCGCATTCTCTGCAATGACGTTCAAGACGCTGAGGGCTCTCGTCAAGGACTGTACTTGCCCGGTCCGGCTTTTGTCAGGAGTGTTTTTTGAGGGCATGGAAGATTCTCTTTCCATATCGTGAAAACATTTCCAAATATTATTTCTTCCGAATGGGTGAGCTGTCAATATGTGACCATCAAATTTTATCCGGAATGTGCGAAAGAGTTCCGGATTGCCAAATGGAAGGTTATGGATATGTCTGAACGTGTGCAGATCGGCAACCTGCAGGTTGCCAGGGAACTGGTCGATCTGGTGGAAACAGAAATTACACCTGGTCTCGATATAAGTCCCGCTGACCTCTGGTCTGTGCTGGGGAAGATCCTGTCGGATTTCGCACCGCTTAACCGGGCCTTGCTCGAAAAGCGTGAAGCTTTACAGAAGCAGATTGATGACTGGCACCTGGCCAGGAAAGGTCAAACCCACGATGCTGCCGCTTACAAGCAGTTCCTTCTGGATATCGGTTACCTGGTGCCGGAGGGACCGGCTTTCAAAGTCTCAACGGCTAACGTGGATCCGGAAATTGCCTCTGTGGCAGGGCCGCAGCTTGTTGTTCCGGTTATGAATGCCCGGTATGCGCTGAACGCCGCCAATGCCCGCTGGGGCAGTCTGTATGATGCGCTCTACGGTACGGATGTGATCAATGAAGAAGACGGGGCAACGCGGGGCGGTGCCTATAATCCGGTACGTGGAGGTAAAGTGATTGCCTATGCGTCTGGTGTTCTGGATCGGGCTTGCCCACTCAAAGAAGGGCGTCATGGAGATGTCACATCTTACGAACTGGATCAGGCCGGCGGTCTTAAGGTCACCCTATCATCCGGAACTGCGACAGAGCTCGCCGATCCGGATCAGTTTGTTGGCTATCGGGGAGATACGGACCTGACGGCTATCCTTCTGGTCAATAACGGACTGCATCTGGAAATTCAGATTGATCCGTCTCATCCGGTCGGGAAAGACCACCCGGCCGGCGTTAAAGATGTTCTGATGGAATCCGCGCTGTCTACCATCCAGGATTGCGAAGATTCCGTTGCGGCTGTTGATGCAGAAGATAAGGCCGTTGTCTATCGCAACTGGCTGGGCCTTATGAAAGGCGACTTGGCGGACAAGTTTGAAAAAGGCGGGCAGAGTGTTACACGAACCCTCAACGCTGACCGCACCTACACAGCGCGAAGCGGGGGAGACGTGACCCTGCATGGTCGCAGCCTTTTGCTGGTTCGCAATGTTGGCCATCTGATGACTAATGGTGCCGTTCTGGATCGGGACGGGAATGAAATCCCTGAAGGGATTCTGGATGCCGTGATGACAACGGCCTGCGCCCTGCATGACTTAAAAGGAACGGGGCAGCATCGCAATAGCCGGGCCGGTAGCGTCTATATCGTCAAGCCAAAGATGCACGGGCCGGAGGAAGTGGCCTTTACCAATGATCTGTTTTCTGCGGTTGAGGACGGGTTTGGCCTGGCCCGGAATACCCTCAAAGTCGGTGTTATGGATGAGGAACGCCGGACGACCGTTAATCTGAAGGAATGTATCCGGGCTGTTTCGGAAAGGCTGTTCTTTATCAATACCGGTTTCCTGGATCGGACGGGGGATGAGATCCATACCAGCATGGAAGCCGGACCGTTCATGAGAAAAGATGATGCTAAAGGCGAAGCCTGGATTACTGCTTATGAGAACTGGAACGTGGATATCGGGCTGGAAGCCGGACTGCCGGGACACGCCCAGATCGGCAAGGGCATGTGGGCCAAGCCTGACGAGATGGCGGAAATGATGAGCGCCAAAACCGGACACCCCGATGCCGGCGCCAATTGCGCCTGGGTACCGTCCCCGACGGCAGCAACGTTGCATGCTATCCATTATCACGATATTTCGGTGAAGGCCCGCCAGGAAGAACTGTCCTCCAGAACACGGGCTTCACTTGACGATATTCTAACGCCGCCGTTGCTGGCTGGGCAAAATTTGTCCGATGACCAGATTGCCGCAGAGATCGAGAATAATGCACAAGGTATCCTGGGATATGTGGTGCGCTGGATCGATCAGGGTGTCGGTTGTTCAAAAGTGCCGGATATTCATGATGTCGGATTGATGGAAGATCGGGCGACCCTGAGGATTTCCAGTCAGCATATCGCCAATTGGCTGCATCATGGGATCTGCCGTGAAGAACAGGTTATGGAAATCATGAAGCGGATGGCCGCTGTTGTTGATGGTCAGAATGCAGGTGACCCGCTTTATCAACCGATGGCCGGTAATTTTGAGACATCTGTTGCGTTTCAGGCTGCTTGTGATCTCGTCTTTAAGGGGCGGGAGCAGCCAAGCGGTTATACCGAACCGGTTCTGCATGCGAGACGGATTGAAGCAAAAGCGGGCTGATCAGTGGTCCTGTTCTGAAAGCGGGGTTTCTTTTCTGCACACTACTTGTCGGTGAAGAAATTTCCGCTTTGATACCACTAAAAAATGTATATCCTATGCGCATATCCGTCCGGCTTCCTGTTTGTCATCTTGATCCGGACGGGTTATCCCGATTATAAGGGATCCTGAAGACGGTGGGAGGTCTTCTTCATTTGACGTGCTGGGAGCAGAGCATTTGAGCGTTAAAAATCACCAGAAAAGGACCGGTGAGGCAGGACATATGTCCATGGATCTCGGCCCTCTGGAAGGCAATGTCGGTTATTTCATGCGAAAAGCCGTGTTGGCCTCGCAAAGCAGTTTCCAAAGGGAATCCGGTGTCAAACTGATGACGGGACAATATTCGGTAATGGAAATTATCGCCCAGAATCCGGGCAGGACCCAGTCGGCAATCGCCTGGGCTGCCGGACTGGACCGATCATCTCTGGTGCCGATCCTCAATCAGTTTGAAAAAAACGACCTGATTACCCGCGAACCGGTAGAAAGGGATAAACGTGCCTATGCCGTCTCTCTTACCCCTAAAGGGAAAGAGGAACTGGCGGTTTTAAGGGAACAGGTTAAGTTAATGGAAGACAAGTTCATTGCCGGTCTGGGAGCGCGGAACCATCAGCAACTGATTACCTTGCTGCGGAAATTCCTGACGATCCTATAGAGACAGGCCTCTTCATGCCGTGCTTTTTGCGTTCTTCAGTGCTTATTCAAACAGTCTGATTCGCTTCCGGTAAAGAACCGGACAGAGAGTTCTGTTTCTGCCTGAAGCTGGACCGGATCCATGAAACAGCAGCCTTCAATCTGGGCGTTTCCTGCCGGTCCGGGTGAGAAACCAGCCAGGCTTCGCGGAATAAAACCGGGTGTGATCCGCTCAAGCGATACAGATCTTCCTGTTGATCTCCAAGAAAGCAGGGAAGTAAGCCGATGCTTTGTCCCTGCCCGAGGATCGTGGCAAGGGTGGCTGCTGAATGGCTACGCGTCATAACCGGTGCATCAGGATAACTATGCCGGATCCACTGCATTTCAGGAACGTCTTCCAGGCTATCATCGTAAGCGGCCCAATTGCTGTTTTGAAGGCCATGTTTTTCTGAATAGCGTTTCATTGTCGACGTTCCGTAAAGAGCAAAACCGATATCCCCCAGCTTGACCATAATCATATTGCCGTGTGTGGGACGAGCAAGGCGAATACCGATATCCGCCTCGAGGCGACGGATCTCCAGATTACTGTTACTACCGTGCAGGGTCAGCTCAATATCCGGATACTGGTTCCTGAACGCGGGCAGGCGGGGAAGCAGAATGCCGTTAATCAGACTTTCAACGGCGGTAATTTTTACAGATCCTCCGGGTTTCTGTTTGTGGCCGGTTTGACTTTCAAGTTTCAGAATGGCTTCTTCGACAGCGTTCGCCTCCTGCGCAAATTCCAAGCCTTCCGGACTGAGGGTAAGGCGGGTACCGGTCCGATGGGTCAGTTTGAAGCCCGCTTCCGCTTCCAGGCGAGCGAGACGACGGCTGATGGTCGTTTGATTTACACCGAGATTGCGGGCGGCTGCAGAGAGGGAGCCATGGCGGGAAAGGGCGAGAAATATTTTCAGATCATCCCAATGCATACTGCATTTTTGCATGAATAATATGCAATATAAAGTATTTTTATGCATTATTGCATTTCTTATGCTTCAGGTTGCTGAATCTGAAAGGATAGAAATATGAGTGAGCCAAAAACCCTTCTTTCCCTCTCTGGAGCCGACACGTCTCCTTCTTCCTATGGAAAGTCCGTTATTGTTCTGGTGGACTGCCAGCAGGAATATATCGATGGAGCGTTACCGCTTCCGGGGGTAGAAGCCGCACTGGAGGAAGTTTCAAGGCTATTGGATCGTGCCCGCGCAACAGGCGCCCCGATCATTCACATTGCCCATAAAGGACAGGCTGGAGGTGTTTTTGACCGTAGCGAAGGCGGGAAGGGCGCTATTGCGGAGAAAGCCAGTCCTCAGGCCGGAGAGCTTGTTATTGAAAAAGGCCTGCCCAATGCGTTTGCGGGGACCGACCTGGCGGATGAGATCAGGGAAACCGGCCGTAGCGAGGTTATCCTGGCGGGTTTTATGACCCATATGTGTATCAGTTCTACAGCCCGGGCGGCTCTGGACTTGGGCCTTAGGACAACTATTGTTTCAAAGGCTGCGGGAACCCGTGATCTGCCGCGTCCTGATGGTGGCGTTGTATCAGCGGCAGAACTTCATGCGATCAGCCTTGCCGGACTGGCCGATCGTTTTTCCATCATTGTTCAGACGGCTCAGGACATCCCGGACTAACAGGATATGCAAGAGAGACCGGCACTGATTCGTGCCGGTTTTATAAAATCACCTACATATATAATCGGTTGTGTTTCAGATTATAAAAAACTTTAAAGGTTGCGTTAATGCCTTGACCCATATCTAGTGGCTCAGAAGCGGATTTTCTCTCTGAAGATACAAAAATAAACTTTTAAAGTGTTATATATTTTTATCGATCTATTTTAACGCTTGTTGATGCTGCTTCCCGCACGATACTGTTTTCCCAAGGCCAGGGGAAAAGACATCGGATATGGGAGTTGCCGAATGAGACTGATGTTTAAAGATCTGGGGAATTCACTTTCTACCAGAACCTGCTTTTCTAGATTTCTGACCTCTTCGGCGGTAATCCTGTTGGTTTTTTTGTTGTCGGCTGTGTTCATTTTGGATGAGTATGAAGAACATGGTTTCGGAATGGAGACTGCTTCCTACAAACACATCAAGAGCCAATAGAACGCAGTGCGAGAGGAATACGACCACGGGTTTCGTTTTGCGGGATTTTGCTTTGGATTTGGTTTATTTTGCCAATTAGAAAACCACGATACATACCTTTCTTTAAGACTTTAACGGTAGTTTTTGAGGTTCGTTCCGTCATGTGGGGCGGATCGGACAGGAATATCAGAGCGGTAAAGAACAGGTATGGTGGAGAAAGCGACGGAGCTTGATATATACAGGGCCAAGGCGATTGGCACGAATGTCAATGCCGTGACTCTGCTTGCCACGGACTATCTCAATCACTTCAATGAAGCGCTTATGCTGGCCGAGCTGGTTGTCGATATGCCGGATATGCTGGATGATTTCGCAACCTGGTCTCCCAAACACTATAAAGATCATTTTCGCGACAGCGGGATAGCAGACAAGGATTTAGCGATTGAGGCGTTTGATGTCTCGCCGCCGGAATATAAAATGCCGTTCGAAAGTGCGGTTAAGCTGTTGAACAAACAACTTGCTCTGCTTCAGAAGGCCCTCGATAGTGACAGGGAAAACCTCGCCAGTCCGGAGAAACAGCAGTTTATTCGGGCGAAATGCGCTCTTATTCGTGATTTGATTGATAGGGTCAGCGGGATTATTAATGGTCAGGTTTCATCATCCGGAACTGTCACATCCTCTGCGCCGCCTGATCAAACGGATCCGCAAAGACATGTGCCGGAGACGGAAACAATAGAAACTCAACCAAAGGCAGACAGGATTGAAGTCTCCGACGGAGAGTTGCTTGATCAGTCCGATATTGATGCGTTGTTTGATTAGAGTGTTTTGCTCTTAGGGAGCGGGTGCTGCGCGGAGCCGGGAAATCACAATGAAAAAAACCGGATCTTTAGCCTCCAAGGTAATTGGAATTCTTTTCACGGCCATTTTGGTCGGGACTATGGCTATGTTGGATCCTGAACAGGCTTATGGAAAAACGAGTCAGGCCTGCCTGCAAACAGGTGTGCGACCGATCGTTGAATTTCATGTCAAAAATACCAAAACCAAGCTGAACAGAAAGAAATCATCGAAGCAGATCAGCAAATTTGCCAAGAAGGTCAACGCCTTTCAGCCAACCGTAAAGGGGCGTTTGCTGGGACTGACTTTTACCGAAGTGGGACCGCAGCTCAAGGTGGAGGTTTCCAGCGAAAGAATGGCTGAAGGTGAATTGTGCGTTGGTTTAATACGGGTGGAATTCCATTTTGGTATCCGCCGTGCTGAGATTTTTGTTGCCCGGCAATACAAACCCGGAAGTTGCCATTTCAAGGCGATCCTCGCTCACGAAAAAGAGCATATGAAGATCAATCGGAAGGTTCAGAAAAAATACGAAAAGAAGCTCAGGAAAGAGCTCGAAGAGCGGGTCCGGTATATCCGACCGCAATTTTTCCGCTCTTCAAAGGAGGCGGCTAACCGGATCTCCAGACAGCTGTTGGCCGATATCAAACCGATTATGAAGCGTTTCCAGAAAGAGAAACGCAAAGCCAACATGGCGATTGATACACCAAAGAGCTACCAGCAGGTCCGTTCTCAGTGCGCGGACTGGTAGCGTAAGCATTCCCTGGCTTTGCCATTTGTTAATCTATTTCTGTTCTGATGGGGGCTGGACGGCCGGGTTTGACTGACCCGTAGAACCCGGACGGGAGAAGTAAATGATTATTGGTAAAGACATCCATGAAATGTTGGCTCAGTTGGAACGAGAACGTTCTTCTGATGACGCAGACAGTGAGGCACTTTACAAGGAAAACCGTAATTTCCGCCGGAGCCGTGTCGTTTGGGAAGCCAAGTTAAAGATGTATTTTAACGACGTTACCCTGAAGGGTGAGGTTCGTGAAATTCCGGGTGTGGTTCGCGATATATCCGCCAATGGCGCAAAGGTCGACTTGAACGAGCCGATTGCTGAAAAGGTCGATCTGGAACTTCATATCCCCAAACTGGGTGTTTTTCCCTGTAATGTCGTCTGGCAGAAACATAACCGGGTTGGCATTCAATTTGTTGAAAGCCCGGATGCGGTCTTTGCGCATCTGGCGAGGGTGCTCCCCGGCGCATAAGAGTTTTTCTCGCTATGTATGATCGTCGGTACCAGTCTGCTTCCGCGTTGCTTTATGATCCGCAATCCTCCATGCGGTATAATACGCGTATTGCCCTTCTCAATATCGGATTTGGGCAGGTTGAGGCCGTCAATGACTATTCCGAATTTATCGATCGGGCAGAAACCGGTCATTTTGATCTGATCGTTGGCGATAGCCGGTCTGATAGCGGTGACACCCGCGGTATCGTCCGGAAGATCCGGCATCACGATATCGGCAGAAACCCCTTTGTGACGGTTATTGTTACCTTGTGGGATACCTCCCCTGAACTGGTTCACCAGACGATTGATTCCGGTGCCGATGATCTCATTCTTCGTCCGATGTCGACCAGCAATCTCAAGGACAGGGTCAGCGGACTGGTCCATTCCCGCAAACCCTTTATCGTGACAGGCGACTATATCGGACCGGAAAGGCGTCAGATTGTCCGCGGCCTGACTCGGGTTTCGGAAATGATCGTACCCAATTCCTTGCAGGCCAAGGTGGAAAACCGTCCTGAACTGGAGGCGACCCCCCAGAATATTAAAGCAGCTTTGCAGGCTGTTAATGACCGGAAAATAACCATCTATACTGAAAAGTTTCTGCGATCTTCCTCGCGTATTTTGGCCCTGGCATCAGATCTTACCCAGATCGATGAACGGCAGGAGTTGATCAAAGAAATGCAGCAAATGAATAATGATCTGGAAAAGAGGATTGAGGGGACCGAATTTTCCCATGTTCTTTCCCTGTGTGGGGCCCTGGATGATCTGTTAGTGCGGATCGGCGGATCGGCCTCTGATCTGAAAGAACAGGAAAAAGAACTGCTTCTGCAGATTCCATTTGCCATTCATAAAGCCTGCAAGGAGCTCCGCCAATCAGCAGATCTCGCCTTTGACATTCAGGATCTCTCTTCGCGCCTTAAAACAGCGAGTGGATAGAGAGGATCTTTCCTGTATGATTTTATTCAGAATGCATCCGTTGACACTCATTCTCATTTATGATGAGTAGATACGGGGTACGCTAAGTTGTATGAATGTATCGGAGTATCTATGTCCTTACATCCTCAAAGACACTGGCCCTGGCCTCTTGCTGGGCTGTTTCGCCTTACCGTTACCGGAGCCATGTTGTTACTGGTAGCAGCTTGCAACACCACTCCTTCCCGCACTCCGGTAAAACTTAGCTCAACTCAAGCAGAACGGTTCGAGGATTTTGAACGTCGGCAAATGCTTGCCAAGGCAGGGGCTATTGCCATTCCGGTAACTGGGGTAGAAGGCTATGCCATACGATATTGGCTGAATAATGTACCGCTCGCTGTGCAGCACCAGGGATATATTTCATTACCGGTTATGCCAGGGAATTACTCTTTACGCTATCAGCAGAATGATTTTACATGGGCTCCGCTTTCGGTTGATGTGTTTCCCGGCAAGACAACTTATGTTGTTTTAAATGATTCCTGGCTGGCTTCCAGTCCATATATAACTGGCTCCAGGAAGGTTTTCCTCAATGACCTCCGGCGCAAGACAAGTAATCCCCCGCGTGTCGTCCCGGATAACCCTGTTCAGGCCTTTTTACCCTTGGCGCAGCAGGCTCTTCTGACGAGTTGTATGACCGGTGGAGGTAAAGCGGCTTGCCAACGGGTTCTGGATGACATTCCGAAAATCCTGATTGAAAAAGAAAGGCGCAAGGAGATCGCTGTCCTGGCAAATCCAGCCACGGCAGTCGCGAAAAAGGAAAATACGCCTCCCATTGCAAAACAGGTACAAAAAAAGACCATTGCCGTAAAAACACCGGCAAAGGTGGCGTCTTTAAGAAAGGAACCGGTAAAAGCAACAAAGACGGAATGGGATCTGCCGCCAAACATTCAAAGAGACCGCCTGGTGGTGCAGATCAGTGATTTGTTCAAGGCAGGCAAGGCAGCACAGAGCCTCCCCTATTTTGGGCAACTTGATATACTACCGGTACCGATTGATCCGGCAACGAATTTCTACTGGGCCCAGGCGCTGTTTGCCAATGGTGAAAAATCGGCCGCCTTTTCGAAACTTACCCGCTTCATCAAGACGATTGACAGCTCCTCCCGCTACTATGAGCCGGCGATACGGCTGCTGACAAAAATAAAGGGTTAGAAAATGACATTCATCAGTCGCCAGCTCGGAATCGCGTTATCATTCGTCTTTCTGGCGGGTATGTTCGTGACCCAACCGGCAGCAGCACAGAATATAGAAGCACAGGAACAGAAGCTTGACGAGACCATCCAGTCTGCCTGTCATAGCTATTTAGTGGATGCTATCCCGGATGCGTTGTCCTGGCTCAAAGGGCAGATTTACGAAAATAGTCCCTTTTGTAAGCGGGTTAACTCTGCGTATGATAGCCAGGACATCAATGATGCCATGAAGGATCAGTTTGCTAGGGTTACCTCTCCTGGTGGAACATTGGATCTGTCCAAAAAACATGATCGGGATCTGAAGATAACGATCGAATGCAAAAGCGAATATATGTGTATGGAGAGCCGCCTTCGATTTCTGGAAACGGCTAATCCGGTGTCTCAAAAACAATATGGTGTCGTGGCGGAATATTGTGACGGTCGGTACGGCTGCATCCAATCGTTTTTTGACCGCTGGCCGACATCTCTTCCAACCATCAGGAAAGCCGAAAAAGATAAATTGCTGACCTTTTCAAGCATTCTGGATAAGCCGCAGCAAGCCGCCAGTACTGCTGTAAACCCGTCTGTATCCAGTCAACAGGTCTTTGTGACTTCAGGCGCCAAGCCGACACAGGAAAATCTGGCGGTAAACAGGAAAGTAGCAAGGCAGTGTGATTGCTCTCTTGCTGGCCGTCCGTGTTTCGATAATCCCTATGGCCCCATACGGAAGCGATTGGCGAAGATTGAAGAACAACGATTATCTGTCTGTCAGGCTTGGCAAGAGACCTATGAGGGTATCGGAGAGACCCAGTCCGTCAACAATGAGCGTATGAAGGCTGAGGTGAATTACAGCCATAAATATATACGGGATGCGGACAAACGGGGTGAAAATATTATCTATCTTGCCAAAGAGGATTTTGAGCGTATCACCTATCGGGCGCGTAAACGGTTACCGTTTCGAGATACTTTCGAGCATCGCAAAGCAGATCGACTGGCGAGTGGTCCATCGGTTTCGGTTGGTGCAACTCCTATTGGATTTGGGCAGTCATCTGTTGCTCAACAGAGAAAAACCGTTGTCGAACAAGTAAAAGGACAGGAAAAATCTGGTTCCAAAATTGTCTACAGCCCGCAGCGCCTCACCTGGAAAGAGGCTGGTGCTTTCTGTGCGGGGCAGGGGATGCATCTTCCCACGGTTCAGGAAGCCAAGAAACGGCTCAAAGAGCTGACGCAAGGAGATCCCTATTTCGGGATCTGGACAACAGACCGAACCCAACCTGACCGCCTGTCCAACCGGTATCGAACCTTGCGGAGTATTGGAACGACAGAAGGGGCTAATATTTACCAAAAACACCGGGTCTTCTGTTTTTCTTAAGAGGTAGGCTGTATGAACAGGGCAGATCTCTGTTTTCCGGTAAGGACTTCTATCCTGGCAGGAAATGACCTATATGGATAGAGACGGGGATGTTTGAATAAAATCTATCTGGAAAGAGGATATTGAAGGATGGCAGGACTGAAGAGCGTCACCCGGAAATGGGTGGGTATTAAATCCGGCTCATTTCTGGCATTTAGTCTGCTCCTTGCTTGTCTTTCCTTTTTATCTGTTTCCATAGCCCAGAACGTTACTTTCTTTCGGATCGGAACCGGTGCAACTTCTGGCACCTATTTTCCGATTGGGACATTGATCGGATCAACCATTACCGGTCCGCCCGGCAGCCGTCCTTGCGAGGATGGCGGCTCCTGCGGTGTGCCTGGCCTCATAGCCGCAGCTCAGACAACGCGCGGATCGGTCTCAAATATAAAAGGTGTTTTGAACGGCAGTCTGGAAACCGGACTGGCTCAGTCCGATATCGTCTATGCGGCCTATAATGGTGAAGGGGCTTTCAAGGGGAATAAAGATGCCCGGGAAAATCTTCGGGTTATTGCCAATCTGTATCCCGAAAATGTTCATCTGATTGTTCGAAATGGCGCCGGTATTTCCAGTATTGCGGACTTGAAGGGCAAGCGTATATCCATTGACCTTCCGGGATCGGGTACTCGGGAAAATGCCAAGGCTATCCTGGCAGCTTACGGTATCTCGAAAAACGATTATACGCCTGTTAAGGCTAATTCGGACAAGGCCGTCAGCCTTCTCAATGATGGAAAATTGGATGCTTTCTTTTTTGTCGCCGGATATCCGGCTGCCGCCGTTGCGGAGCTGGCATCCAGTGGCTTGATTGATCTTCTGCCGATTTCAGGAGAAGAAGCCGGACATGTTATTCGGGATCATGAGTTTTTCTCTCTTTCCAACATTCCCGAAGGAACTTACGAGGGGATCAGCGAGGTTTCCACTCTTGCGGTCAGCACGCACTGGATTGTCAGTGCCAAAATGGAAGAAGAGCTTGTCTATGCCATTACCCGTAGCCTCTGGCATCCCAGAAACAGGATGCTGCTGGATAGTGGACATGTGAAAGGCAAGCTGATCCGCCTGGAGACAGCCCTGAAAGGGGTTGGCGATCTGTTGCATCCGGGCGCCCGTAAATTCTATTTAGAGGTTCGGGACGGTCAAGAATAACGCTATCCTTTCCTCTTTCTCTCTCATCCTATAAAAGTGTCCTGACCGCAGGGTTATAAAAGCAAGGAGACACCCGTGATTCCCCATATTTCATCCGAGACAGAAGCCGGTTCTACTCCGATCACCGTTGTAGAAGAGGGTGATTTTGAAAACTGGCTGGAAGGTCAGCCGGACAGGATCAAGGGATGGGTTGAGGCGAATGACTTCAAAGCGAAGAATGGGAAGCATCTTCTGCTGCCGGGAGAGGACGGGTCTGTCGCTTCTATTTTATTTATCCAGAATATGGACGGCTGGAATATCTGGTCTCTGTCGTCTCTGCCAGGCAGCCTGCCTGCCGGTGTGTATCACCTTGAAGCGGATCTAAAGGAAAAAGAGGCAACGGAAGCAGCAGCCGGATGGTCTCTCGCGACTTATGTGTTTGATCGGTATAAGGACATGGACAAGTGCTTCGCAACACTTATACTGCCAAAGGCAGCAGATGAGGCGGAAGTTGCCCGGCTCGTTCATGCCACCAATCTGGCCCGCGAACTGATCAATATTCCCACCGCAGATATGGGACCGCGGGCGTTGGAAGCAGCAGCATCACAGATTGCCGGAGAATTTGAAGCCCGGCAAACCAATGTGGTGGGAGAGGATCTGTTGACCTATCACTATCCCATGGTTCACGCCGTGGGCCGCGCCTCCGCAGAAGCCCCGCGCCTGATTGATATGGTCTGGGGAGATGCAGACGCCCCGAAGGTTACCATCGTTGGGAAGGGTGTATGCTTTGATACGGGCGGCCTGGATTTGAAACCGTCTTCGGCCATGTTACTTATGAAGAAGGATATGGGCGGTGCCGCCATGGCGCTGGCGCTGGCGCATATGATTATGGATGCGGGATTGCCGGTGCGCTTGCGGGTTTTAATCCCGGCCGTGGAAAATGCTGTTTCCGGGAATGCCTATCGTCCTGGAGATGTCCTGACAAGCCGCAGCGGTACAACAGTGGAAATCGGTAATACGGATGCGGAGGGCCGTCTGGTCCTGGCGGATGCCATCACAGCGGCCGATGACGAAGAACCGGATCTTCTCATCGATTTTGCGACCCTGACCGGCGCGGCGCGTGTTGCCGTCGGGACAGAAATCGCGGCCGTTTTTACGGATGATGATGCGCTCTATGACGGGATTTACCGGCAGGCCGAAGCGGTGAAAGATCCGGTTTGGCGCTTGCCGTTGTGGGACGATTACAGATCATTGATCGACAGCAAGGTTGCTGATATCAATAACAGTGGGTCCACTGGTTTTGGTGGTGCGATTACCGCCGGACTGTTCCTCAAGGAATTCGTTGAGAAAAGCAAAAGCTGGATCCACTTTGATATCATGGCTTACAACAACCGGGCACGTCCGGGCAGACCGGTCGGCGGTGAAGCCTTTGCCATCCGTGCGGTTTATGCGTATCTCAAGGAGAGGTTTGGCGCCTGATCCGGATCGATCTCTATCTTTCTGCGAAAGCCAGTCTTGCGCCGAGGGCGGCGAACGCCCCGGCAACGCCCCGACTAAACCAGACCATAACTCGGGGTCTGTTTAGAACATGGTGCCTCAGACGGGCCGCGAAGACACCGTATAAGACGAAAACCACAAATGTCATCAGCATAAAGACGGCACCTAGACCTGACATGGCAAGTGTGACGGAGGCGGTTTCTGCTGGCACAAATTGCGGCAGGAAAGCCAGGAAGAAAATGGATAGCTTGGGGTTGAGCGTATTCACCGCCGCCGCCGAGACAATCAGGGCCAGATGGCTTTTATTCTTGACGCTTTCATCCTGCTGCAGGGAAAGACTGCCTTTATCCCGGAGACTCTGCCAGGCCAGATACAGCAGATAAGCGACACCGGCATATTTAACGAACTGAAACAGAAGGGCGCTGGTATGGAGCAAGGCTGCCAACCCGGCAATGCTGGCGATCAGATGCGGCAGGATCCCGATGGTACAGCCGATGGCCGCACACAGGGCTGCTGCCGGACCGCGGGACAGGCCTGCGACCACTGTAATCAATACACCGGTTCCGGGCGCCAGAACAACGATCAGGGATGTCAGCAGAAATTCGGGGGTCATGACCCTACACTCTATCAGGTTTATCCGCTCGGAAAAGAGGCAACGTTATCTGTTCCGCTTGCGGAATGATCTGATGTGTGAGAAGATTCCAACATGCAGGGGAAAAGCGCGACACAGGATATTCTCAAACTCTGGGAACAGTCTCTCACCGAACTGGTGCGAAAAGACGGCCCGGATCTGTCGGCCCGGCAGTTGGCGATTATGCTGATTGTCTATCTGGATGAGCCGCCCCATACGGTCCGGGGACTTGCGGAAAGACTGAAAATCTCCAAGCCGGCCGTGACCAGGGCCCTTGATACCCTTGGTAAGATGGATCTCTTAAAACGGCGGCCGGATGAGCGGGACAAACGGTCCATTACTGTGGCAAGAACGGTTAAAGGGGCCGTTTATCTCAACGAATTTTCCGAAGTGATCGAAAAGTCAGCCTGGCATACCTTATCTTGAGCCTTCCCTCCGATATTCCGGCATAAAGACGATGATTGTCTCATATGTGTCATACTGATCTGTAAAAACATATAACGGAAATAATTTAAGGCGGGTACAGGGCAAGTAGCATGAGTGATGTGGCGCAGAAAAATGGCCTTGCGGACGCAGCTGAGCGACGCCAATCCGTTCCTTTTTCTGAGGCCTTTTCTGTCTGGCTGAAAATTGCGCTCTTAAGCTTTGGCGGACCGGCCGGGCAAATTGCCGTTATGCACCGTCTTCTGGTGGATGAAAAAAAGTGGTTGAGTGAGCCGCGCTTTCTGCATGCCCTGAATTTCTGCATGTTGCTGCCGGGGCCGGAAGCGCAGCAGCTGACCATTTATGCGGGGTGGCTGACCCACCGCATCTGGGGCGGCGTGGTGGCCGGAGTGCTGTTTGTCTTGCCCGGTGCCATCGCCATGATGATCCTCAGCTGTATTTATGCGGTTTTCGGGAATACGGGCTATGTGGAAGGGTTGTTTTTTGGACTAAAAGCCGCTGTCCTGGCTATTGTGTTGCAGGCTGTCGTTAAAATTGGCGGAAAAGCCCTTAAAAACCGAGTGATGATCAGTCTGGCGATCCTGTCCTTTATTGGCATATTCATCTTCTCCATTCCCTTTCCCTTGATCATTCTGGGGGCAGCCCTGATCGGATATTGGGGCGGAAAATCGAACCTGGCCGCGTTTCAGATCGCGGATATGACGGATGAGGATCCGCTTCAGCCGGCCGGTAAATCAGCGGGATGGCGTGGTCTGACCGGAACAGTGGCACTATTGCTTGCCTTATGGCTTGGTCCTTCCGCCTTGTTGATCCTGCTCGCAGGATCGGACTCTGTTTTCACGGAAATTGCTGTATTTTTCAGCAAAATGGCAGTTGTAACATTCGGAGGGGCTTATGCGGTCCTCGCTTATGTGGCTCAGGCCGCGGTTGGCGATTTCGGATGGCTGCAGCCGGGGGAAATGCTGGACGGGCTCGGTATGGCTGAGACAACCCCCGGCCCCCTGATTATGGTCACCCAGTTTGTGGGTTTTATGGGGGCTTATCGGGATCCCGGCGCCCTGTCGCCGCTGACGGCAGGCATTCTGGGCGGTCTCCTGACGACCTGGGTAACCTTCACACCCTGTTTTCTGTGGATCTTTCTCGGCGCTCCCTATGTGGAGAAGCTCCGTCGGAACAGAGCTCTTTCTGCCGCCTTGACCGCGATCACCGCAGCCGTGGTCGGGGTTATCCTTAACCTGGCCATCTGGTTTGCCCTGCATGTCATGTTTGCAGATGTTACCTCTGTTCAGGTCGGACCGGCGAGCTTGACTATGCCGGTCCTGCCAAGTTTCGATCCCTTAGCCTGTCTGCTCAGTCTTTTGGCATTGCTGGCAGTCTTCCGGTTTAAGATTGGCATGTTACCGCTTGTTCTAATGGCAGCAATCTGCGGTCTGGGGTTGGAAGCTTCAGGGCTGCTCTAATACCCCTTATCCGGATCTACTTGATTGATCAGCGGCTCACCGGCCCGGGCGCGCAGGATATTCTGCGCGGCGAGGGCTGCTACCCTGTCCGGGGCGGCGATACTGGCTACATGAGGTGTGATCCGGATTTTCGGATGATCCCAGAGAGGATTGTCTTCAGGGAGTGGTTCCTGATGGAACACATCCAATGTCGCCGCAGAAAGGTGATCGCTGTTCAAGGCATCAATCAGATCTTCTTCCACCAGATGAGGACCACGTCCCGGATTGATAAGGGCGGCACCTTCCGGCAGTTTCGCAAAAAGCTCCTTATTCAGGATACCGGTTGTTTCTTCCGTAAGGGGCAGCAGGCAGATCAGGATTTCAGTCCGAGCGAGGAAGCGATCCAGTTGATCAGCGCCGTGAAAACAGGTGATACCGTCGATATTTTTAGCGCTTCGGCTCCAGCCGGCAACATCGAAATTGAGGTTCCTCAGCATCTCCGCAGCACCGGTTCCAAGAGCGCCAAGGCCGAGGATGCCAATTTTCCGGTCCCGGGCTGCCGGGGCGTGCCTTTCTTTCCAGACATGCTCTTTCTGCTGCTGGTCATATTGATGTTGATAGCGGTGGTGATTGAGCACATGCTGGACAACATATTCACTCATCCGGTCCGTCAGTTCCGGATCAACGACCCGTGCCATGGGAACATGACGGGGGAAGTCGGGATCATTAAAAAAGTGATCAACACCGGCACCGAGGGAAAAGATCCCTTTCAGGTTTGGCAAACCGGCAAGAACCCCGTGCGGCATGGCGAAACAGAGGGCAAACTCAATATCCTCAGGATTGCCGACATCAGGGTAGAAGCGTACTTCCAGATCCGGAATATGTTTGGCTATCTCCTCCTGCCACCAGTCATTGCGTTTGATCTTGCTGTGAAACAACAGGGCCATGATGTTAATCCCTTCAACTTATTATTTTTATTCCTTGAGCGTCGCCAGATCGAAGGCTGCTTTCATCAGCGCCTTGGTATAGAGGGTCTGCGGATTGTCGAAAATCTGTTCGGCAGGTCCCTGTTCTACCACTTTCCCTTTTTTCATGACAAGGACTGTATCGGCAAGCGCCCGCACCACTTTCAGGTCATGACTGATAAAGAGATAGGCCAGATTATAGCGGGCCTGCAGATCCCGGAGCAAATCAACGATCTGCGCCTGGACCGACATATCGAGGGCCGATGTGGGTTCATCCAGCACAATAAAACGGGGCTTGAGGATCAGGGCGCGGGCGATGGAAATGCGTTGCCTTTGACCCCCTGAAAATTCGTGAGGGTAACGGTCCTGCGCTTCTGCAGGAATGCCCACTTCCTCCAGTGTTTCGCCGATCAGCTTCCGTCTTTCGTCAGGATCACCTCGCCCCTGGTGCACCAGGAGGCCTTCTTCGATGATCTGGCCGACGGACAGGCGGGGACTGAGACTGGAATAGGGGTCCTGGAAGACAATCTGGATTTCCGAGCGTAACGGGCGCAGGGCCTTCCAGCTTTCCTTCTGAATGGATCGCCCATTATAGAGAATACCGCCTTCCGACTTGATAAGACGCAACAGAGCGAGGCCAAGGGTCGATTTCCCCGATCCGCTTTCGCCGACAACGCCGACCGTATGACCTGCTTTCACGGATACCGAGATATCATCCACGGCTTTTACATGATCGATGGTCCGCTTGAGAAGGCCCGCCTTGATGGGGAAATAGACTTTTACATTGTCTCCGCGGATGACTTCGTCGGCGCCGTTATCCTTAGCTACCGGAAGGCCCTTGGGTTCGGCAGCCAGCAGCATTTTCGTATAGTCATGCTGCGGATGTTCAAAAATATCGGCGGTCTTGCCCGCCTCAACGATCTTTCCTCCTGTCATCACGCAGACATCTTTTGACATTTTGCGGACGATGCCAAGATCATGGGTGATCAGTAGGATCGCCATGCCGAGACGTTTTTGCAGATCCATCAGCAGTTCTAGGATCTGCGCCTGGATGGTGACATCAAGAGCGGTTGTCGGTTCGTCGGCGATCAGCAGGTCCGGCTCATTGGCGAGTGCCATGGCGATCATGACCCGTTGTCGCTGCCCTCCGGATAATTGGTGCGGATAGGCGCTAAGTCTGTCTTCGGTGGCTTCCAGTCCCACAAGGTCCAGAAGCTCCCGCACCCTTGCTGCTGCGTCTGCTTTGCCCATGCCCTTATGAACCAGCAGAGTTTCATTGATTTGTTTTTCAATGGTGTGAAGTGGGTTGAGGGAGGTCATGGGTTCCTGGAACACCATAGAGATTTTATTGCCGCGGATGCTTTGCATATCGCTTTGTGGCTTGCCGACCACTTCTTCCCCCTCCACCCGAATGGAACCGGTTGGATGGGAAGCCAGCGGATAAGGCAGCAGTTGCAGGATGCTGAGAGCCGTGATGGATTTACCGGAGCCGCTTTCTCCGACCAATGCCAGGGTCTCGCCTTTGTTGATCTCGAAGGAAACATCCTGAACGGCCGGGATATCCTGTCCTTTGACCTTAAAGGAGATGCCGAGATTTTGAACCGTGACCAATGCCATTACTGAAACGTCTTTCTGGGATCAAATGCATCGCGAACCCCTTCCTGCATAAAGAAAGCGAGGGTCAGCATGACAGAGAGGGTCAAAAAGGCTGTAATCCCGAGCCACGGCGTCTGCAGATTGGCTTTCCCCTGGGCGAGCAGCTCACCGAGAGAGGGGGATCCCGGCGGCAGGCCCAATCCTAAGAAATCCAGTGACGTCAGGCTGACAATGGAGCCCGTCAGGATAAAAGGCAGGAAAGTCAGCGCAGAGACCATGGAGTTAGGCAGCAGATGCTTGAAAATGATCACCCTGTCTGTCACCCCGAGCGCCCGGGCTGCCCGGACATAATCGAAATTCCGGGATCTTAAAAATTCCGCCCGGACCACACCGACCAGGCTTGGCCAACTGAACAGCAAAAGCAGGAACAGAAGGATCAGGAAAGTCGGCTCAATCAGGGCTGCCAGAATGATCAGAATATACAGGCTTGGCATGCCACCCCAGATTTCCAGGAACCGTTGGAAAATAAGATCTGTAAGACCACCGAAATAGCCCTGAACCGCACCTGCTGTAACGCCGATAATGGAACTGAGGATGGTCAGGATCAGGCCGAAAGCCACGGAAATCCGATATCCGTATATAACCCTGGCCAGTACATCCCTTCCCTGATCGTCGGTGCCCAGCCAGTTTTCACTGTCAGGCGGGCTGGGAGCGGGCGTTTTAAGGTCATAATTAATGGTGGTATAGCTGTAGCGGATGGGCGGCCAGATCATCCAGCCGTCTTCTTCGTCGATCAGTTCAGATACGAAGGGGTCGCGATAATCGGCCTCGGTTTCGAAATCTCCGCCAAAAGCGGTTTCCGGATATTCGATCAGGAAAGGCGTGAAATACTCTCCCTTGTAGGAAATAAGGAGCGGCTTGTCGTTGGCGATAACCTCGGCAAACAGGGACAGCAGAAAGAGCCCGAGGAAGATGATCATCGACCAGTATCCCCGGCGGTTGGCCCGGAAGTTTTCAAGGCGCCGCTGATTGATGGGAGACAAGCTCATGATCAGGCCTCCCTCGCTTCAAAGTCGATCCGCGGATCGATCAGGGTATAGGTGAGATCTCCGATCAGGTTCATGATCAGGCCAAGAAGCGCAAACACATAGACCGTGGCAAAGATCACCGGATAATCGCGGTTAATGGCGGCTTCAAACCCGAGAAGTCCGAGGCCGTCCAGACTGAAAATCACTTCAATCAGCAGCGATCCGGTAAACAGGATACCAATAAAGGCGCTGGGAAATCCGGCAATCACAATCAGCATGGCGTTCCGGAACACATGGCCATACAAAACCCGGCGCTCGGAGAGGCCCTTGGCCCGTGCCGTCAGAACATATTGTTGGCTGATCTGGTCGAGGAAGGAGTTTTTGGTGAGCTGGGTCAGCGCTGCAAAGCCGCCGATCACCATGGCTGTTACCGGAAGGGCAATATGCCAGAAATAATCGGTGATTTTTCCAAACAGACTCAACTCGTCAAAATTCTCTGATGTCAGGCCCCTGAGCGGAAACCAGTCAAGATAGGAGCCGCCTGCAAAGAAGACGATCAGGGCCACGGCAAACAGGAAGCCGGGTATGGCATTGCCGACAATCACCAGGGAGCTGGTCCAGAGATCAAAGCGGCTGCCGTCCCTTACCGCTTTCTTGATGCCGAGCGGAATGGAAATCAAATAGACCAGCAGGGTCGTCCAGAGACCAAGGGAGATGGAAACGGGAAGCTTCTCAATCACCAGATTGACGACGCTTTCATCCCGGAAGTAACTCTCGCCAAAATCAAAAACCAGATAGTTTTTAATCATCAGGAAAAAGCGTTCATGGGCCGGTTTGTCAAATCCGAACTGGACTTCCAGCTCCTTGATAAATTCCGGATCCAGACCTTGCGCCCCGCGATAGGAGCTTTGCCCATCGGTTGCGGCGCTGCCTGCCTGGGCTGAGGAGACATCCCCGGCACCGCTGCCGCCGATCCGTGCCGTCGCGCCAACAGCCGTTCCCTGGATCTCGGCGATAATCTGCTCGATGGGGCCGCCGGGGGCAAATTGAATGACAACGAAATTGAGAACCATGATCCCGAAGAGGGTCGGGATCATCAGGAGCAGGCGTCTGAAAATATAAGCCAGCAATAGCCTTCCCCTTAACGATCGATCGCGGCATCTATTTGCGCCGCCTTTTCTTTATCATACCACCA
>DIYE01000342.1:1577-3142 GCA_002428885.1 Alphaproteobacteria bacterium UBA6062 | reverse complement strand
ACCGTAGCAGGCGGCGATAACCGGGATCTACTGGCCCTCACCCATACCGGTGTGCTAACCGGAACCCTGCTCGGCCTTGCCTGGCTGCTGGTCGGACTATGGTTTGTCCGCCGCTATCAAGCCTCAAAAACCGTTGCCCTCACCGCCATTGGTGTTGGCATCACCGTCATGCTGGGATGGTTTTTCACCTATCAAATGACTCTCTCCTCTTTTGAGCCAGTCGCCATAAAAAGCATCAGCTTTACAGGACCTTCCGCCGATACCCTGATGGGCCTGATCAATGCCCCGACTATTCCCATTGGTTTTGATGTAGGATTGGTCCCCGGCGTCTTCCTTGGCTCCTTCCTGGCATCCCTCATCACCCGGGAATTCAAACTGCAAAGCTTCGGCGCCAGCACCGGCATGCTCCGCTATATCATTGGCGCAGGCCTGATGGGCTTCGGCGGTATGCTGGCCGGCGGCTGCGCCGTCGGCGCCGGCGTCACCGGCAGCGCCATCTTCTCCCTCACCGCCTGGATCGCCTTAGCTGCTATGTGGGCAGGAGCCGTTGGGACAGATTATCTGGTGGATCAGCACTCGCTTTAGCAGTTTTGATCTGCGTACAGATCGAAAACAGGTCTTTATCGATTTTCAATATCACATTTTATATAAACTATACTATTCCAATTCGACCCATTATTATGGATGCTGACACTCCAAGATTATTTGAAGAGCACCCTTGAAAACCAATAATTTATCTGAGCAGGAAAAACCGAACTGGCATCTGAGGCCCTTTCTGATCTGTTATTCTGTTGCGCTTATTCTCGCCCTGACATTCTTTACCGACTACCGGGATCCTATCTGGAAAGCAGTGGATGAAGCTTTTTTCCGGCTATTGAACGGGACCCTCACCACCGAAGGACTCTGGACCACTCTTGTCGCCTGGACCAATACCCGAATATTTGATACTATTTGGGGGATTGTCATGGGTTTGCTCTGTGTCTGGGTGTTCATATCTCCCCGATATGGTGCCTTTAAGGATCGCTTTGCGAGAATATCCGCAGCGGCTTTCGGCGTCGTTACTACTATTGTTGTTGCCAAGCTCGCTTTCCGGGGTTTTGAAAGACTCAGTCCGGGCCGGTACTTTGACGATTTTATTAATCTCAACGAAATTTTGCCACACATCAACGCCAAGGTCGGTTCCTCAAGTTCTTTCCCAGGAGATCATGGCATTGCCTCTGTGATGCTTGTTCTCTGTTTTACTGTCTTCTTTAGGACATCTCCTCACTTAGTTTTGATTGCCCTGCCAATCGCCATCGTGAATTCCCTACCACGTCTGATTGCCGGAGGACATTGGTTTAGTGATATTGCCGTCGGTGGTGGCGCTATAGGTCTTATTGTGTATCCACTGCTTATGGGAACGCCTTATCTAGCATTAATGCGAAAGACCACGTCGTACATAACGGATTGCCTCCTGGAACCCGTTCTGAAGAAATCAAGCTGGTTCAAGAAACTTCATTGAACTACTGAAGGAACGTTTCAATTCATGTAAAAAGAAAATAATGGTAGCGGAGGAGGGACTTGAA
>DIYE01000342.1:0-1475 GCA_002428885.1 Alphaproteobacteria bacterium UBA6062 | reverse complement strand
ATTATGATTCCGCTGCTCTAACCTGCTGAGCTACTCCGCCACACAAAGAAAGGCAGGCCACCCCGAGGGGCGTCTGGAAGCCGGTTTTTAGGGTCTTTTGGGGGTGGTGTCAAGCTTGGAAATGAAGAAAATCCCGTCCCTGTTCAGGCTCGCAGGGTTTTTCCTTCAAAATCCGCGAAGGGCGGGTATTCTGAAACCTGATGAGCTATCAAATCCGGAAGGGGTGTTTCCATATGAGCGGGACAGACCAGTTCTTTGCAGATCTGCCGGCCGTCACGGATTTTACCGCCGTGACTGAAAATGGGAGCTATACTCCCCTCCCCGACGACTGGCTGATTGTCCTGAGCGATGTAAAAGGCTCCACTCGGGCTATTCAGGACGGAGCCTACAAGAATGTGAATATGGTTGGGGCAGCCTGTATTATGGGCCTGCTCAATAGTGCCGGGGATCTTGATATTCCTTATGTCTTCGGTGGAGACGGTGCAACTTTGGCCATTCCGCCTTCCCTTAGGAGCGAAGCTGAAGACGTTCTTGTCCGGCTCCGACAGCTCTCTAAGGAAACATTTGGGTTGGCATTGCGGGTTGGCCTTATTCCCGTTACCGATATCCTAGCGGGCGGACATCAGGTAGATATTCTGAAATATGAAATCAACGAAGGCCTGTTCCTGGCTATGTTTTCCGGCGGTGGCCTGAGTGAAGCGGACCGGCTCCTGAAGGAAGATCGGTCTGATAACCCTTATATCCTTGCTGAAAACCACAAACCAAACGAGCCACCGGATCTTGAGGGCCTGTCCTGCCGCTGGGAGCCGCTGCAGTCCCGGAACGGACAGATCGTCAGCCTGCTGGTCAACGCCCCCTATGGGACCGCAGATGAGAAATCAGCGTTATATGGGGAGATCCTGGGCAAGCTGACCGATATCCTGGGACAGGAAGCGGATGAGTTCCGGCCGACCAGCAATGCCAATATGCGATTCCGCTGGCCTCCACGCGGCCTCTGGACGGAAGCCTGTATGACAGCGAAAGATCGCAGCCCAATCATTACCTATTTTGGCCTTTGCTGGGAAAGTCTGATCCAGTATTTCCTGGAGAAAACAGGCAAGAAAGCCGGCAGTTATGACGCCCCGCTTTATCGCAAGGAACTACTGGCCAATACGGATTTTCAGCGTTTTGATGATATGATCCGGCTGGTCCTGGATTGCCGGGAAGACCAGATTGAGGATATTCGGGCTCTGCTGACCCCCTATTTCGAAGCCGGGAAAATCGCCTTCGGCCTGCATTTATCGCCGTCCGCCCTGATGACCTGCCTGGTCTTTAATCTGGCGGAAGGCGCGCATCTGCATTTTGTAGATGGTGGTAACGGCGGGTTTGCACTTGCCGCCAACGATATGAAACAGCAACTTGCCGCCCTTGTCGAGCGGCAGGCTCAGCCGACCGCTTCCTGAAGGCCTGCAGGTGCCTCTGTTCCGGCAATCCAG
>DIYE01000070.1 GCA_002428885.1 Alphaproteobacteria bacterium UBA6062 | reverse complement strand
TGCAGGCGGGTATTCATCTCGATGAAATAGAACTGATCATTTTCGAACAGGAATTCGATGGTGCCAACACCCTCGTATTTCATATCGCGGATGGCGTTGGCGACGGTTTCCCCAATCTCTTCGCGTAGCTCGTCTTTAAGGGCAGGGGATGGCGTTTCTTCCAGCGCCTTTTGGTGACGACGCTGCAAGGAGCAATCCCGTTCACCCAGATGCACCACATTGCCCTGGCCATCCGCCAGGATCTGGATTTCGATATGGCGGGGAGTCCCGAGATATTTTTCGATATAAACCGCATTATCACCAAAGGCGAGCTGCGATTCAGCACGGGCGGAGGAGAAGGCTTCAGAGATGGCATCCTCGTTTGCCGCCACTTTCATACCGCGTCCGCCGCCTCCGGCGGATGCCTTGATGATGACCGGATATCCGATGTCTGAAGCGATCTTTTTCGCTTCTTCGATGGTCTTAACCTCACCGTCGGAACCCGGAACACAAGGCACACCGAACTTCCGCATGGTTTCCTTTGCCGCGATCTTGTCGCCCATCAGGCGGATATGATCAGCGGACGGGCCGATGAATTTAATGCCATGCTCGGTGACAATGTCGACGAATTTGGCATTTTCTGACAGAAAGCCGTAACCGGGATGAATGCCGTCAGCATTTGTCACTTCAGCCGCTGCAATGATTGACGGAATATTCAGATAGCTGGCAGCCGAGCTTGGCGGGCCAATGCAGACACTTTCGTCTGCCAGACGCACATGCATGGCGTCCGCGTCTGCTTCTGAATGAACAGCAACAGTCTGAATACCCATTTCACGGCAGGCCCGGTGCACACGAAGGGCAATTTCACCGCGATTGGCGATTAGGATCTTTTTAAACATCTAAAGCCTGTCTGCTCACTCGATAATGACGAGAGGTTGTCCGAATTCTACAGGTTCTGAATCATCCACGAGAACCTCAACAACTTTGCCGCCTTTTGGCGCCGCAATCGGGTTCATGGTTTTCATGGCTTCCACAATGAGGAGTGTCTGTCCCTGAGACACTGTATCACCGGCTTTTACAAAGACCGGCGCACCTGGTTCGGGGGCCAGATAAGCAGTCCCGACCATCGGCGACTTCACAGCACCTGGATGCGATGATGCGTCACCGCCAGAAGGAGCTTCAGCAGCAGGAGCGGCCGGTGCAGCAGCAGCGGCGGCAGGCGCAACTGCCGGAGCCGCAATAACCTGAGGTGCGGCGACGCCGGTGGAGCCGCGGGAAACCCGGAGACGGCTGTTGCCATGCTCAACTTCGATTTCCCCAAGGCCGGTTTCATTCATGATTTCGGCCAGATCTCGGATGACGTCCTTGTCGATATCCAGTTTACTCATTTTGTTTCGACTTTTCATTTCTGTTGATCAAAAGTATCGGCGAGGGCATCCAGCGCCAGAACATACCCCTTGGCCCCGAGCCCGCAGATGACGCCAGTGGCGGCGAGGGAGATGTAACTTGTATGACGGAATGACTCGCGTGAAAATACGTTGGAAAGATGAACTTCGATGCAGGGTAACCCCACGGCTTTGATGGCATCCATCAAAGCAACTGATGTATGGGTATAAGCCGCTGCATTGATAATAATTCCTGAATGATGACCCGTGGCATTCTGGATTGCCTCAACCAGCTCACCTTCATGATTGCTTTGCATGAAGGTACAGTCCAGTCCGATTGAGGTGGCATGGGCATTACACAGTTGCTCGATATCCGCGAGCGTCGTGCTGCCATATATCTCCGGCTCCCGTTTCCCCAACATGTTGAGGTTCGGACCATTTAAAATGAGAACTGACTTTCCCATAAACACCCCTTAAAGGCCATCGCCCACCAAGTCATCCGATCCCTTATAATCAAGTTTTTAACGATGATAAAGCAGTAGCGTCGTTAAATGTGAAGAAAGTATGACAGATGGCGTTGATCAAGGTTGCAACCGCGCCCTTCGAATACCATAATCGCCACCAATAACAGCCACCACCCATATGCTGCGTAAAGGTAAGTTTGATGGACCTCACGATAAATGGTGAAGCGAGACAGTATGATCGCCCTTTGACCATTAAAGAATTACTGGATGATCTGGAACTGGACGGACAGAAAGTTGCCATGGAACGCAACCTGGAAATCGTACCAAAATCAGCCTATGGAAGCACGATGCTTGAAGACGGCGATAAGCTGGAGATTGTCCATTTTATCGGCGGAGGTTCCGTGAATGACGACAGCTTTGAAGTGGCGGGTCAAACCTTTAATTCTCGTTTGATCGTCGGCACCGGAAAATATAAGGATTTCGAAGAAACAAAACTGGCTATCGAAGCATCCGGGGCGGAAGTGGTAACGGTCGCTGTTCGGCGGGTGAATATAACAGATCGTAACCAGCCCATGCTCGTCGATTATGTGGATCCAAAAAAATATACGTATCTTCCGAATACGGCCTTTTGTTATACGGCGGATGAGGCCCTCAGAACCCTGAGGCTGGCCCGGGAAGCAGGAGGCTGGGATCTGGTTAAGCTTGAAGTTCTCGGTCACGAAAAAACACTGTACCCGAATATGCCCGAAACTCTGAAAGCTGCGGAGACCCTGATCAATGAAGGGTTCAAGGTGATGGTTTATTGTTCTGATGATCCGATCATGTGCCAGATGCTGGAGGACATGGGCTGCGTTGCCATCATGCCGCTCGGTGCGCCGATTGGTTCGGGACTTGGTATCCAGAACCCTGTGGGGATCGGGATCATCAAGGAGCAGGCAAAAGTCCCGGTTATCGTTGATGCCGGTGTTGGAACGGCGTCAGACGCAACCATAGCCATGGAGCTTGGATGTGACGGTGTTCTGATGAATTCCGCGATTGCCCATGCTAAAAACCCTGTCATCATGGCGGAAGCGATGAAGGATGCGGTTAAAGCAGGGCGTAAGGCGTTTCTGGCCGGACGGATGCCTCGAAAACAATATGCGGACCCTAGTTCACCTCTGGCAGGACTTATCTGATAATTTCCTTATTTCGGACCGGCTCTTGACGGATTTTTATCCTCTTCTCATCTATAATAACTGTGGTGAGGAGTAGGCATGGTTCGGTTGCTTAGGCGATTATTGTTAATTTTGGTTCTGGTGCTGCTGCCGTTTTTGGTGCCGCAGCTTATTTCCTATGCCAGTGAATATGGTGTTGAAACAAAGCACTGGGCGGATGCACGTTATGACAGGACCTATCAGTCTCCGGACCCAAGAGCCTACAGGGACGCTGTTGTACAGGTTCTGGGGGCCAGGACCTGGGGGTGGCGAGGCAGCTTTGCTGTTCATACCTGGATTTCCGTAAAACCGAAAAATGCTCGCCACTACATGCGCTATGAAGTAATCGGATGGAGATCTCCTCATCTGACCATCCGACGGGGCGTGCCGGATAATTATTGGGCGGGCAACAGGCCCTATATCCTGAAAGATATCCGGGGGGCATCGGCAGAAGAGATCATCGGCAAGCTGGACGGCGTTGTATCATCTTATCCGTACAAGAATGATTACACTGTCTGGCCGGGCCCTAATTCAAATACCTTTATTGCGTATATCGGACGCCGCATCCCGGAACTTGGATTGGATCTGCCGCCGACTGCCATTGGCAAAGATTATTTTGTCGATGGCACTATTGTGGGGACGCCGGTTAGCGGAAAAGGTCTTCAGGTTTCCTTGAATGGCTATGGCGGTTTCGCTGTGAGTTCTGAGGAAGGTCTGGAATTTCATCTTCTTGGATTGACCACAGGTTTCGATATCAAGGATATGGCTTTGAAGCTACCAGGATTTGGACGTATTTCATTAGCCAGATAGAAAGGCGACAACTTCAAAAGCTGCGATTTTCCGTTAACTATAAGATTTAGTTAAAATTTCGTTGACTCTGTTTCATGAATTAATACAAGTGACTTACTTGCTGTCATGCGTGGACAGGTTGGCCGGATAGGGAGTTAAATCCGGTATCGGAAGACGCATGGCTGATTAACAATTGGGGTAGACTATGCGGTATTTTAATATTATCGGCGCCGTGTTTACGGCATTATTTCTGACGATCACCAGCGCCAGTGCGGCTTCTGTTTCTACAGATCTTACTCAAGGACACTGGGAACTAACAGTCTATGAAAACAACCCGACACTGGGGTTAATGGACTATACCGGATCAACATTGCACTTCGATAGTCAGACCCAGTCCGGGTCCGACTGGACTGTGACAGGGTATTTTGACTGGACATTGAAGCAAGTCAGCGGGGGACTCACTTTTGCTGGTAAAGAGTTTTTCGCAGGAACCCTGGACTCTGACGGTAAACTCTCGCTGTTCGGCCAGAGTACAGACAAGCCAAGTCAGATTGCCGTTGTGAACTACTGGGCCTATCTGGATTTTACAGGAATGTTTCTGACCGACGGATCAATGTCATTTGACACTAATCCGGACAATGCAGTGGATTATTTCGGCTGGTCTGCGGCGCAGACTATTTCAACTGTCCCTCTTCCGGGAGCCGTTTGGGCTTTTGGTGCCGCACTTGTTGGATTGGCTGGTGTGATCCGCCGCCGCAGGATGTTGTGACAAGGCTTTTAGATCTCTGATCATCCTAAAGGCGGCATTACGAGGCGCCTTTTTGTTTATGTGATTTCGCTTCAGATTCTTGAAGGATACAACTTGATATTATTTATATTAATGTGTGTTAATATAAATAATATATATCATGAACCGTCGGGTCCGAGCCTAGGAATTTTTCAAATGAGAGATAAGCTCATCCGCTCTGGAATCCAATCTGTTCAGAAATGAATCCAGTTGCTCGATTTCTTCCGATGAAAAACTGTCTAGCAACAAATCTTCATAGCGCGAGGCAAGGGGAATGATCTTATCCAAGATGTCCTGCCCATTATCCGTCAGATAGAGAGCAAAGGCACGTCGATCCTCAGCAACCACTTTTCGCAGTATCCGTCCGGCTTTTTCCAGTCGGTCAGTTGCCCGGCTGATATTCACTTTGTCCAGGGAGGCCAGGTTTCCGACTTCCCGCGCGGTCAAACCGGGTTTTTCACCAAGAATAGCAAGTATCCGCCATTCCTGAATGGTGAGGTCAAACTGCCGTGAATATCGTTCTGCCAGGCTACGGCTTATAATACCGGATAGCTTCGTTAGCCGATAAGGCAGGAAGCGTTGCAGGTTCAGCTTACTTGACTCTTTTTCCATAGACCTATCTTGACTTTGACAGACAAAAAGAACAACTTGAAAAATATAGTTTCAAATGTAACTATATTAATATCTGATGTAAACCGATGGAGGAAATCGTGGCTGATCTTTGGGAAAACCCAATGCAGACGGATGGGTTCGAGTTTGTTGAATATGCAGCGCCAGATCCTGAAGCGCTTGGACGACTCTTTATTCAAATGGGATTCAGGGCGGTTTCCAGACACCGGTCCAAGAATGTCACTCTGTATCGGCAGGGTGATGTCAATTTTATTGTCAATGCGGAACCGGACAGCTTTGCTCAATCCTTTGCCCGTATTCACGGTCCTTGCGCCTGCGCGATGGCCTTTCGGGTCAAAGATGCCGCTGCCGCGTTTGAAAAAGCAAAAGAATTAGGCGCCTGGGCCGTGGAATCCCATGCCGGACCCATGGAACTCAATATACCGGCGATTAAAGGGATTGGTGATTCATTGATCTATCTTGTCGATCGCTATGGAGAAAAGGGTTCCATCTATGACGTTGATTTTATTCCTATCGAGGGTGAGGAACGTCATCCGGAAGGAGCAGGACTGACTTACATTGATCATCTTACACATAACGTCCATCGCGGACGTATGGATGAGTGGGCCGAGTTCTATGAACGCCTCTTCAATTTCAAGGAGATCCGCTATTTTGATATTGAAGGCAAATTAACCGGTCTTAAAAGCAAGGCGATGACGAGCCCTTGCGGAAAAATCCGTATTCCGATCAATGAAAGCTCTGACGATAAATCGCAGATCCAGGAATATCTGGATGCTTATCATGGTGAAGGAATTCAGCATATCGCTCTCGGTACGGACGATATTTATAAAACGGTTCAAGTGATGCAGGCTTCCGATGTTGAGTTCCAGTCAACGCCGGATACATATTATGATCTGCTGGATGACCGTGTGAAAGATCACGGAGAAGAAACAGCGCGATTGAAAGATCTGAAGATTCTGCTTGATGGAGCGCCAACTGACGGGCAGGGATTGCTTTTGCAGATTTTTACGCAAAATGTAATCGGCCCGATCTTCTTTGAACTTATCCAGCGAAAAGGCAATGAAGGCTTCGGAGAGGGTAACTTCCAGGCCCTGTTCGAATCCATAGAACTGGATCAGATTAACCGCGGGGTCATCTGATCCGGAAACGTGTTATTTACGAGTATACGGCCTAGTTGGTCGCGGTTTTCCCTTCCGCATTGCGGGTGCGGGCTTCCGCGACCAGCCTTTTCATCATTTCTGCAGGAATAGCGCCAGGTGCCAGTTCGCCGCCGATGATAAATGCCGGGGTGCCATTGATATCAAGTGCTTTGGCAAGGTCATAGGTTTGCCGAAGGCCGGCGGTAATCTCTTCCGACTGCATATCTTTTGCCAACTGATCCGTATCGAGACCGGCCTCTGCCGCGTAGCTCATGACCCGATCCATGGTCAGGCTTCCGCGAGCCTGCATCATAGCGGTATGGAGTTCGATATATTTCCCTTGCTTTATCGCAGCGATCGCCGCTCTTGAGGCCAGGATTGACTGTTCTCCAAGGATCGGGAATTCTTTCTTTACGAGACGAATGTTGCCGTCATCAGCAACTGTTTTCATCAATGCCGGAAAGCTGCGTTTGCAGTAGGGGCAACGGTAGTCAAAAAATTCGACAATGGTGATGTCTCCGTCTGGATTTCCGGCGACGAAACTATAGCCGTCATTTTCTATCTCGTTCATCCGGGAGGCCAGAGCCTCTTTTTTACGGTTTTCGGCTTCCGCCTGTTCGCGTACCGTCAAGACCTCAATCGCTTCACGGATGACAGCCGGATTATCCAGTAGGTAAGCTCGAACCTGCTCACCAAAAATATCCTTGGCAGGTGCTTCTTCTGCGGGCTTTGTCATATGATAAACATTCAAACCAATCATAGCGATAAGAGCAACAGCCAGAACAGTGGTCAGGGCAGCGGATTTACCGGAGTTCTTCATCATAAAGCCTTTGACAATCAGGGGTTATGTAAAAGGAAACTACAGGAATACCGAGGCTTTGCAAAGCACAAGCTCGTGAGGCAAACCTGACTAAACCCAAGAGGTTATCTCTTCTTCTTTTGAAGTTGGGAAGCGATAGCGATAATATCGTCAGCCCGAAGAAACCCCGGTGTTCCAACGGGTAAATTGGCCTGGGCTCGCTTGGCATGGAAAATTGCTTTGCTCATATTTCCCCGCAAAAGAAACCTCTCTGCCGTTGCTAATGCGAGATTACCGGTATCGCCCAACCGGCTGTAGGCGATGGCGAGTTGGTTCCAGGTGCCTGAGTTATTGGGATCATAGGAGACGCTGGCTCTCAGGATATCAAGTGCCTGTCTGGCATAGTCAGCCTGCCCGGCAGCAAGAAGAACCGTACCATAGAGGGTTAGAATAAGAGGTTCGTAAGGAGCTGATTCATAAGCGGCCTGCAAAGACGGTAAGGCGCCAAATATATCGCCGTTTTCATAGAGCATTTGGCCTTTCAGTTCATGAAAGTAAGGATTACCGGGTTGCTCATCAATTAGACTGTCGATTTCAATGGTCGCCTTCTCGACATCCGGGCGACGGAAGTAAGCGACAGCGCGGGCGTATCGGGCTTCGATGCTTTGATCTTTATCCGGGTATTTCTTCAAGGTCTGGCGGAAGGTGTGGGTAAAGCCATACAGCTTACCCTGCATGGCCTTCAGGGCCCGTATTTCTGAAGCCTTATCCTTTACATCGCGATAGGGGGATTTTTCAACGGTATCCTTAAGGGCGGCAACCCGTTCGTTGCTGATCGGGTGACTGCGCCAGTAAGGATCGACCTTACCGTAGTTGATCCTGTCTGATTCACCAAGGATCGTGAGGAATTCAAGCATCCCGCGGCCAGAGACACCTACCTGGTCCAGATATTTCATGGCGGCCTGATCTGCCGATGATTCCTGCGCGCGGTTGTATTTCAGGAAATTTTTCTGCGTGACAGTCTGGGATCCGGCAAGAATGCCGACGCCA
>DIYE01000302.1 GCA_002428885.1 Alphaproteobacteria bacterium UBA6062 | reverse complement strand
TGGCGATCCTTGCGTTTGATGAGGCTGCGGCTGTTCCCGTTGCCCTGATTTTCTGCTTTGAAAATGTTATGCATTTTATCATCGCCCCTACAATGATGGCCTTGGCTGGCGGAGAGAAAAGGCGCCTTGGGCCCATTTTACTGGATATTGCCCGGAAGGTTTTTCTGCACCCGTTTATCATTGCAACGATCCTTGGGGTTCTGGCTGCGATTACTCAGGTTGCGGTTCCCAAGCCGATTGAGGGGCTGATCAATTATCTCGCACAGGCGGCGGCACCTTGCGCACTCTTTGCAATGGGCGTCAGTCTGGCGCTGCGTCCTTTGAAGCGGGTGCCAGGCGAATTGTCTTATATCGTACCGGCCAATCTGGTGGTGCATCCGCTTCTGATGTATATCTTCCTGAGCTGGGTAGGCGATTTCGACCCGATCTGGGTCTATACGGCGGTCCTGCTGGCGGCCTTGCCGACGGCAACGAACGTGTTTGTTATTGCCCAGCAATATGGGGTCTGGATTGAACGGGCTTCAGCCAGCATTCTGGTGAATACGCTCTTTTCTGTGCTGACAGTCAGCGCCCTCCTTTACGCCATTAAAAATGGTATGTTGCCGCCTGATCTGTTCCCGGCGCGGTAAGGTGAAATCACGGAAACGTTACTGTTTAACGTAATTTCCAAACCACAATTAATATATTCTAAACCGGCTTTTGATAAGGCTATGCCCGCTATGAGCATACAGCGGACAATCCGGGCGCACCTGATTTCCATGACGCAATGTAAATTGTGCTGGAAAATAACCATTGGTGTCTTCTTCGCTATCCTTGTCGTTGAAGCCGGTATCCTGTTTTTCTCTATTGATCGATATCGAAATGATCGGCTTGACGAAGTCGAGCGAGAAGCACTCGTCGTGATGCGGACCATCATTCGGGCAAGCGAAGAACAGGGCGTATTGACACAGGTATTTTCACAGACGGCAAAAAAATTCCGGAAAAATTCGGTTCTTTTGGGCGCTACCCTATATTCCAAAAAAGGGGTGACGACAGCCTCCTTTGGTCGGAAGCCTGATATGGATCATGAAATACCGGATTTGCAAAAGCTGACCAGGCGCGTGGTTGCGGAAGATATGAGCCGGATGGATGTCCTTTGGCCGATTGGAAGAGTTAGTGATCATTACTATGTAGCGGTAAGCGTTGATGCCAGTGAGATTGAACCTCAGATTTTAGATTTCATCTGGCGAATTACCGGGCTGGTCATTTTGATTTCACTGTTTGTGACAATTGTGACGATGCTTTTGCTTGAAAAGATGATCTTGTCTCCCATTCGAGTTTTGCGAGACAAGCTGGATGACGCATCGCAGGATCCAAACAATCCAACTGACTATATGTTTGAAGCATCTCACCGGGATGAATGGGGGGATGTTACCCAGGCCTTAAACAGGATGTTGGGGCAGTCGGGTAATAACCTGCGGAAGATCAAGGAGCAGGAAACAGAATTAATTGACCACAGGGATCGCCTCGAACTGATGGTCCATCAAAGAACAATTCGCCTTAAACAAGCACTGAGAGAGGCCGAAGCCGCCAGTAGAGCCAAATCTGCATTTCTGGCCAATATGAGCCACGAACTTCGAACACCGATGAATTCCATGATTGGATTCTCCGATATCCTGAAACAGGAAGCCTTTGGGCCGCTTGGTCATGAGAACTATCAGGACTATGCCTCGGAAATCAGTGTGTCCGCAAACAGATTACTGGATCTGATCAACATGCTTTTAGATGTGACTAATCTGGAAAGCGGTGATGTTAAATTGAACGAACAGCTTCTGGATCTGGGGCAGTCTGTCAAAACATCTCTTCAGGCCCATCAGAAAATTGCTACTGAGAAAGGGATTGTGCTTGATAGTCAACTTCCGCAAGAGCCGGTTATCTTGTGTGGTGATGAAACCCGTATTCGGCAGATTATTTCTAATCTGCTGTCCAATGCGATTAAGTTTTCGGATCAGGGAGGGGGCGTTCTTGCGCGGTTAGCCGTTTTGGAAAAAGGCGGTTGCAGACTGAGTATCATTGATAAAGGGCAGGGTATGAGCCCTCAAAATCTCGAAAAAGTCATGGAGCGTTTCGGACAGGCCGATGTTTCTTATTCAAGGGGGCATGAGGGTGCCGGCCTTGGCTTGACATTGGCCAAGATGCTCGCGGAAATCCACGGCGGTACATTACAGATTGAGAGTGAGGAGGGGATCGGAACCGAAGTTCATATCGATTTTCCTTCGAAACGCTTCCCGGCTGCAACTGAAACAAAAAGGCAAACAACAATGAAGGGAGCTGTTGCATGATCCATAGACGGTTGATCCGGCTTTTGATCCTTACCGGCTTTGCCTTCTTACAAGCCGCCTGGCTTTCCGCAGCAGATCAAAACTGACATTCTATACAGTGAACTTTCCGCCTTATGAGCTTAAAATACCGGACGAAGAAGGTTTGAGAGGATTTGATGTAGAGGTTGTCATTGAAGCCTTTCGGCGGGTCGGAACAAAAGCGGACGTCCAGTTCTTGCCTTGGAAAAGAGTTATTTCACTGAGTAAGAAAGGCCGTATTGCAGGGGCTGTTTCCTGTGTCCATCAAGAAGCTCGGGAAGCTTTCTTCCGCTTTTCCAAACCGATCAGCTTCAGCACCCAGTCTTTTGCCTATACAGGACGCTACAATGGCCGAACCATCAAAACGGTTGAGGATGCCAAAGGCTTAAAAGTTCTGGTTGTCGCCGGTTATGCCGCGGAAACGGAATTGAAAGAAGCCTCGGTCCGCTATGAGACGGCTATATCGGATCAGGCCGCTATTATTCGGTTACTGGAGAGGCCGTATGATGTTTTTTATACCACCCGGGAATTTATGGAATACATGGCCCGGAAACAAGGATTCTCAGATCGTATCCGTTATTACGATATCTCTCGTCTACCTTATCATCTCTGTATCAGTAAAAGCTGGCCGGATTCCGAAAAAGTTCGTAAGGACTTTAACAAAGGCCTCGCGGAAATTACTGCTGACGGTACCTATAAAAAAATTCATGATAAATACCGTTAGGGTTTGATTGCGTCTGAAGCTCTGATTGGATACAAAGCAGTCTGAATAAGAAATAAACTTCGGAGTGCGATGATCCATGGCTTCCTATCAGTATATCTACGTCATGAATGGCCTGTCCAAAACCTATCCGGGCGGCAAGCAGGTCTTGAAAGACATTCGGCTCAGTTTCTTCCCCGGGGCGAAGATCGGTGTGCTGGGCCTGAACGGTGCAGGTAAATCCACCCTCCTGAAAATCATGGCCGGGATTGAAACCGAATTTACTGGTGAGGCCTGGGCTGCCGATGGCGTAAAGGTCGGTTATCTGGCACAGGAACCGGAACTGGATCCGGACAAGGATGTTCTTGGTAATGTGATGGACGGTGTCGGCGAGAAGAAAGCGCTTCTGGACAAGTTTAATGAAGTCTCTGCCCGTTTTGCGGAAGATCTCACCGACGACGAAATGAACGACCTGATTGCCGAGCAGGGCGAATTGCAGGAAATCATTGATGCGCAGGACCTCTGGGATCTGGAGCGACAGGTAGAAATCGCCATGGATGCCCTGCGCTGTCCGGCCGGGGAGGCGGATGTCACCAAACTGTCCGGGGGTGAGCGCCGCCGGGTAGCGCTCTGTCGTTTGTTGTTGTCCCAGCCGGATATGTTGCTGCTGGACGAGCCGACCAACCATCTGGATGCGGAAAGCGTCGCCTGGCTTGAGCGCTTCCTGCATGACTATACCGGTACCGTTGTGGCCGTGACCCATGATCGTTACTTCCTTGACAATGTCGCAGGCTGGATCCTGGAATTGGATCGCGGGCATGGTATTCCGTGGGAAGGCAATTATTCCAGCTGGCTGGATCAGAAGGAAAAACGACTGGACCAGGAAGGCAAAGCCGAAGATGCCCGCCGCCGGACCCTTAAACACGAGCTGGACTGGATCCGTCAGGGGGCGAAAGGCCGTCAAAGCAAATCCAAAGCCCGTATCAGTGCTTATGAAGAATTGCTGGGACAGGAAGCGGAAAAACGTGCTGACAATATGCAGATTTCCATTCCGCCCGGACCGCGCCTTGGCGACCTGGTGGTGGAAGCCGAAGGCGTCTCCAAAGGGTTTGAAGATCGTCTGTTGATCGAGGATCTGTCTTTTAAACTGCCGCCTGGCGCTATCGTGGGTGTCATTGGTCCGAACGGTGCCGGTAAGACAACCCTGTTCAAATTGCTGACGGGGGCGGAAAATCCCGACAGCGGCAGTTTCAATGTCGGGCCGACCGTGAAGCTCGGCTATGTGGATCAGGACCGGGATACTCTGGACCCCAACAAGAATGTCTGGGAAGAAATTTCCGAAGGCAATGAGGTGATTTATCTCGGCAAGCGGGAGATTAACAGCCGCGCCTATGTGTCCGGTTTTAACTTCAAAGGATCCGATCAGCAGAAAAAAGTCGGACAGCTGTCCGGTGGTGAGCGCAACCGGGTTAATCTGGCGAAAATGCTGAAATCCGGTGCCAACTTCCTGATGCTCGACGAACCGACCAACGATCTTGATGTGGATACATTGAGAGCCTTGGAAGAAGCCCTGCTGGAATTCGCAGGCTGTGCTGTCGTTATCAGCCATGATCGCTGGTTCCTGGACCGAATTGCCACCCATATCCTCGCTTATGAAGGGGATAGCCATGTGGAGTGGTTTGAAGGCAATTTTGAAGCCTATGAAGAGGACAAGAAGCGCCGCCTGGGTGCCGCGGCTACAGAACCGCATCGCATCAAATACAAACCGATCAGCCGTTAAGGGGGATCTATGAGTTGTCTCCCCGGATAAACGAGCTATTCTAAGCGGAATTCGGGGGGATTCTATGGATGACTATGATCAGTATGACGCGCTGGGACTGGCGGAGTTAGTTCGGCAAGGGGACGTTTCTCCGCCTGAATTGCTGGAGCAGGCCATCGGTGTCACGGAAAAACTCAATCCGAACCTGAATGCTATTGTTCAGAAATTTTACGATCAGGCAAAACGGACGGCTCAAGATCCGATCGATAAGGCAGCCCCTTTTGCAGGTGTCCCGTTTCTCCTGAAAGATCTGATCGCCACCCTTGACGGCACACCAACGACAGGTGCCTGTAAAATTCTGTCGGATATTCCGGCTAACCATGATTCTGAGCTGGTCAAACGCTTTAAAAAAGCCGGTCTGGTTATTTTCGGTAAAACCAACACGCCGGAATTCGGGATCATGGGTATTACGGAGCCCAAGCTGTATGGGCCCGCCAGAAATCCCTGGAATTTGGATAAAAGCACCGGTGGTTCCAGTGGCGGTTCCGGGGCGGCTGTTGCCGCGAGACTGGTTCCCATGGCCCATGGCGGAGACGGGGGCGGTTCCATTCGCATTCCATCCTCTCACTGTGGATTGGTTGGTCTAT
>DIYE01000179.1 GCA_002428885.1 Alphaproteobacteria bacterium UBA6062 | reverse complement strand
TCCCCGGCAATGGCTTTTGCCAGGGCATCAGACGGCAACAGCAGTGCAGCCTTGGCCGGCGTCTTGATGGGACGCCCGTCCAGTAAAACCGTATAACCGTCCTCAAGAGGTCCGGCTTCTGCCTTTTTATAAAATCGCTTCATAAACTGATACGGATCGTCCTGTAAAAACGGGTAAAACAAACAGTCGTTTGGTTTATACTGTTTATTTGTAAAATTGCAAGCATTAGGGTCGGACTTTCCTTAAATCTGGATCAAAGGTGGTAAATCCTCATACCGGTGGATCAGATGATCGGCACCGCTTCCCTTCAGCATTTCATCATCATGATAACCCCAACTGACCCCGACCGCATGGCAACCGGCATTTTTGGCCAGCATCATATCGAAACTGGTATCGCCAATCATATAGGTGTTTTCAGGTGTTGTCCCGCCGTCCTTCATAGCCTGTTCCAGCATTTGCGGATGCGGCTTGCCTGGATTGGTATCCGGCGTCTGCAGGGAGATAAAGAACCGTTCCAGGTTGTGAAGCTCAATGACGGCTTTCAACCCCCTTAAGGATTTACCGGTTGCGACCCCCATCAGGATACCAGCCTCATCCAGCGCTGAGATCGCCTCCAGCGTCCCCGGGAATAAAGGTTCATGATGGTCCGGCAACAACCGCTGCCGCTGGAACGCTTTTTTATAGCCTTCAACCAGACGGTCCAGCAGATCATAGTCTGCCTTATCCTCCATCAGTTCCTGAATGGCCTGATCAAGATTAAGGCCAATAATCGACCGGACAGCGTCATCAACTGGTGCCTTCTGCTGATTATCCTCAAATGCCTCCGTCATGCAGCTGATAATATTATACTGGCTGTCCACAAGGGTTCCGTCACAATCGAATACCACAAGCTTCAACGGATCTGACACGGGAGACATTCTATACCTTTCCAAACTGCATGAACTGAACCAAACGACTGGCTCCGCCGACTTACGCTTCAATAGCAGGAAATATCGGTAAGGAAAAACGGAATGCGCCTCTTTCTTTCTCTGTGCTGCCTGACAGCAGTCTTTTCCACCTGGGCAGAGGAGCCCTTCGCCTCGGAAGATGAAGCAAAAACCATGCAGGAAAGTAGCATTATGGATCCTGCTCAAGAACCGGAAATACCGGTTAAATTTTGCGAACATTCCGATGTTACAACAGAGATCATGGTCGTCACTGAAAATGGGCCTGTCAAAAAACGGATTTATCGCTGCCCGTCCATCCCCCCATTAAAACCGAAACCACCCGATTCTGAGTAACAAATCCCGGCTTCTTTGAACGCTCAAGGCTATCTGCGCGACCTAACTCTATACAGACAGTCACTCCTGTTTCCCTACACAGGAACTGTCTGTAAGGGGAAACCGTCCCCCGTTTTTGACCTCGGTTTCCCCTTTTCTCACTTTTAGAAATACGCTAACCTCGGCCCGACAGGAAATCGCTGACGACACCAGATAGGACCCTTATATGTACAGGCTCTATGATTTCTTGCCATCCGGAAATGGCTATAAAATCCGCCTCCTGCTTAATGCCCTTGATCTTTCTTATGACTTGATAGAAGTCGATATTCTAAAGGGTGAATCCCGAACAGAGGAGTTTCTGAAACTCAATGCCAACGGCCGTATTCCGCTCCTTCAGTTGGAAAACGGCGAATGCCTGGCCGAATCCAATGCCATCCTGATATATCTTGCGGAAAACACCCCCCTGCTACCGGAAGATCGGTTGGACAAGGCCCGGGTTCTGCAATGGCTATTCTTCGAGCAATATAACCACGAACCCAATATCGCCGTTGTTCGTTTCTGGATGACCCATGGCGGTCCGACAGAGGAACAGAAAGCTCAGCTATCTGCCAAAATGGCCGGCGGATACGCGGCCCTGGATGTCATGGAAAAACGCCTGACAGATCAGAACTGGCTGGTGAGTGATACGTTTACCGTCGCCGATATCGCCCTTTATGCCTATACGCATGTTGCCCATGAAGGCGGTTTTGATCTGGAAGATTACCCGGCCATCAGAAACTGGATGGAAAGAATTGTCAAAAGAGACCGTCACGTCCTGATTACAGATCACTAATCCCCATTCAGGTCGGGATCCGGGAGGATTTCCTTCTGCGTTTCCTTACCCTGACAGCTTGTTTTTAACGATCAGGCGCACTTATGAAAAACACGGCATCGCACAATCAGGGAATGTCTCTCGTTAATTGGGGACTGCTTATCCTTCTCTCCCTCCTGTGGGGCGGCTCCTTTTTCTTTAACGGTGTTGCCGTAAAGGAAATTCCGGTTCTGACGGTGGTATTCTTCCGGGTTGCCATTGCCGCTTTTGCCCTGCTTGTTTTTCTGAAAGAGAAAGGTATTTCGCTAAGGCTGCCGCTGTCTCTGATCGGTTCTTTTTTGCTGATGGGGTTTCTCAATAACCTGGTGCCTTTTTCCCTGATCGTTGCCGGTCAAACCCAGATCAGCAGCGGCCTTGCTTCTATCCTCAATGCCACAACACCGCTCTTTGCCGCCGTGGTTGCCCATGTCGCTACAAGGGAAGAAGCGGAAAGACTGACGGCCCGGCGCATCATTGGCATTCTTCTCGGCATTAGCGGAGTGACCATCATGATGGCACCCGATATTCAGGAAAGCGGCTTATCCGGCAATTCGGTCATTGGACAGTTGGCCGTCCTGGCTGCCTCCCTTTCCTACGGGATCGCCGTTGTCTATGGTCGCCGGTTCGGCAAACAAGGTATTCCCCCCGTCGTCACCGCCGCGGGTCAGGTTTCCGGTACAACCATCCTGATGCTGCCCCTTGTCCTTTTTATAGACAGGCCATGGGAATTTCTCGGGCATGTCAGCATGACAACAATCACTGCTGTTGTTTCACTGGCCCTGTTCAGTACCGCCCTCGCCTATATCCTGTATTTCCAGCTGATCAAAAGCGCCGGTGCCACCAATGCGTCGCTGGTCACACTGATCATTCCGGTAAGTGCCGTTCTTCTCGGTGTTGCCTTCCTGGACGAAAGCATCAGCCTGCATGCCCTTATGGGGATGGGAGCCATCGGGATCGGCCTGCTGGTGATCGACGGTCGGATCCTGTCCATCCTCAAACAGAAACAGCCCGGCGATTTGCCGGGCTGATCCATGGCTTTAAGACTGTCTTATTTACCGGCGCGATTGACAGCGCTTGTAATGGCTTTAAGAGACGCCGTCACGATATTGGCGTGACGGCCAACACCGAAGACAGGCTGCCCGTCCGCACCCCGCATTTCCACATAGGCGACCGCAACAGCATCCGCACCAAATCCGGTCGTATGCTCCCGATAGTCATTGACGGCGAGATCAATGCCGAAATTGTCTTTCAACGCACCCATATAGGCATCAATAGGTCCGGTTCCGGCACCTTCGATGACTTTTTCGGTACCGTTTTCACGGATCGTTGCGCTCAGGATCCGGCGCTCGGAAGCATGAGTATCCACGGTCGTCTGGTGATTGACGAACTCGATGCTGCCGGCGGCTTCAAGATACTCTTTCTCGAACACTTCATTGATATAGGAGGAGGACAGCTCCTTGCCGGTCTCGTCGGTAATCTGCTGGATCACCTTGCTGAACTCCACCTGCAGCATGCGGGGAAGCTCGATACCGTAATCTTCCTGCAGGAGATAGGCGACACCACCTTTACCGGACTGGCTATTCACCCGGATCACCGCATCATAGTTCCGGCCCAGGTCCTGCGGATCGATGGGCAGATAAGGAACTTCCCAAAGTTCACTATTGGCCTGCTTCAGGGCTGTAAAACCTTTCTTGATCGCATCCTGATGAGACCCGGAGAAAGCCGTGAAGACCAACTCGCCGCCATAAGGATGGCGCGGATGAACCGGCAACTGGTTACAATATTCAACCGTACGGACCACCTCGTTGATATTGCTGAAATCCAGGTCCGGATTAACGCCCTGAGTGTACATATTCATGGCGATATTCACTACATCCACATTACCGGTGCGTTCGCCGTTTCCGAACAGTGTCCCTTCCACCCGATCCGCACCGGCCATAATACCGAACTCGGCTGCGGCAACACCGGTACCCCGGTCATTATGGGGATGCAGGGACAGGATAACACGATCCCGGTTTGACAGATTGCGGTGCATCCATTCAATCTGGTCCGCATAGACATTCGGGGCCGCCACTTCAACGGTCGCAGGCAGGTTGATGATGATCTTGTTATCTTCGGTCGGCTTCCAGACGTCCATCACCGCATCACAAACCTCACAGGCGTAATCCAGCTCGGTCTGGGTAAAGCTTTCCGGGGAATATTCCATCTGAACTTTGGTTTCAGGCATTTCATCTGCCAGCTGACGCACCAGCTTGGCACCCTCAATGGCGATCTGCTTGATACCTTCCCGGTCCAGGTCAAACACCACCCGTCGCTGCAACGTGGAGGTAGAGTTATAGAGATGGACGATAGCCTGCTTTGATCCCTTGATGGATTCAAAGGTGCGGCGGATCAGTTCTTCGCGGGACTGGGTCAGGACCTGGATTTTAACATCATCCGGGATCTCGTTATTGTCGATCAGGTGACGGACGAAATCAAAGTCCGTCTGGGATGCTGATGGAAAACCAACCTCGATCTCCTTAAAGCCCAGTTCCACCAGATGGCGGAACATGCGCAATTTACGCTCATGGCCCATGGGCTCGATCAGGGCCTGATTACCATCCCGCAAGTCCACACTGCACCATATGGGTGCCTTATCGATCACCTTACCCGGCCATTGGCGGTCAGGAATATTAATCGGCTCAAATGCTTTATATTTTTCACCAGGTGTGAAACTCATTTCCTCAATCCTTATACATTTTTTGCGGCGCTCTAAGCGCGCAATGTCATCTTGTTTGTTCTGTCAATAAATCTGCAGCTGGATACGGTCGCCGGTCGCTACTCGTTCTGGCGACCGCCTGTAAGTCGAGAGAGCCCCCCGGATGAAAGCAGCATATCATCCCGGCTTGCAGATCGATCTGTGAGGTTTTTGGTATTCTGTGAAAAGTCAGGCCATCCGGCCTTATATGCAAACATCTGATTTCTCGACGGTTAGGGTAAAAGGACTTCGTTCGCCCCGGCTGCTTTAAAGCGCCGGGCCCGTAAGTCGTAGGAGCCCTAGTAGTCGATTTGCATATGTCATGGCTGAAAAAGTATCGATTGATCCAGAATAGTCAAGATAAAAGCAGCACCGGGGCCACTATTTTACCGCTGCCCCTCTCAATAACTTCAACAGTCTTTTGATCCCTCGTGCCCCCAAAAAAATAAGTAATCCTGCCGCCAGTTCCAATGTAGGACTGAATAAATACCAGAGATGCATATCTGCCATTTCGCCGTCTGATCCGAGAAGAATGACAGCTGCTGAGTGGAGATTGACTGTGCCCTTGACAATATAGAATAGTCCAACCCCACTGAAAATCACGTGCTGTAACTCTTCAAATGAAACTGCTGTTTTCTCTCCTGTTACCGGAATGCCGAACATAATCCAGGTAGCAAATCTATGGGGAATAAAGACAAACAGCAGCGCGATCAAAGTCGATAGAACCAGCACAGTAGATGAAGCTCCGTGTGCTATGACGGGTGTTGGCAGAACTGTGACTGCTGATAAGGAGGAGTATATAAGGAGCGGCACTTTCCAACCAAACGCAATCAACATATAAAGCCCGGTTAGCCTTACGGCGATGGCGACAAATGCCTTTAACATTACCTCTCCTTGTATTGAAATTTATAAAAACTCCTCAAACGGATCTTCATAGTCGTTTTCATGCAAGTCAAGCAGTTTCCATGTCGCGGCCATATGACTGGACAGCGGTGCCTGAATAGTCAGGTCACCACCGCTTGGATGAGAGATAGTGAGTTCGCGGGCATGCAGGTGCATTTTCTTGGAAATGGCCCCCTCCAGAAATGCTTCTGAACCGCCGTATTTACCATCGCCAACGACAGGCGTTTCAATAGCGGCACAATGGACCCTTAATTGATGGGTCCGGCCTGTCAGAGGCTTCAGGGCAAGCCAGGCGGCTTTGGTGCCGGCGACCGCCACAACGGAATAATCACTCACCGCTTTCTGGCCGTCCCGATCCACTACGACCTTTTCACCATTGGCTGTTACAATCTTCTTGAGATTATAGGAGATCGTTGCCTGATGAGGCCGCGGAACACCGGCCACAAGCGCCCAGTAGATTTTACGGGTCGTCCGTTTTTTAAAGGCTTCTGTCAGGTGTTTTGTCGCCTGCCGGGTCCGTCCGATCACCAGCACGCCGGACGTATCCTTATCGAGACGATGAACCAGTTTTGGCCGCTCGTCATAGTCAAATCGCAAACCATCCAGCAAGCCATCAATATGACGGGACTGACCACTACCCCCCTGAACCGGCAATCCGGCGGGTTTGTTAAGGACGATCACATCATCATCCATATGCAGGATCATACCACGGATATCAGCAATATCATGATCAGACAGCAGTGTCCTATCCTGCTTCACAGCACCCGATTTTTCGAATTTCTGAGTTGCCCAGTCCGGCAAAGGCGGGATACGAACGGATTGTCCTGCTTCCAGACGGTCTTTGGATTTCGCTCGTTTTTTATCGACCCGAATATCGCCCTTGCGCAGCAGCTTTTCCAGTTGCCCGTGGGTAACACCGGGGAAATGGTTCTTGAACCACTTATCCAACCGTTGATCTGCTTCCGCCGGGGTAACTTCTATAAATTGTACTCTGCTCACGTCAGGATCATCCGCATGATATGCAGGCCGGCAAACAGGCCCGCGATGGAAAGAGAGACGGACAGCAGGATATACCCGCCCGCCGCCAGATAAGCTCCCTTCTGCACCTGAAAAGCGACATCCAGGGAGAAGGTGGAAAAAGTCGTAAAGGCCCCAAGGAAGCCAGTAACCATAAAGGATCGGATCTCAGGGGATGGAGACCATTTAAGCGCCAGGAATTCAATCAGCAACCCCATCAGGAGAGATCCTGCAACATTCACGAACAACGTCCCGTAAGGATACCCGGGTCCCATCAGCCGAAGTGCCAGGGTCCCGACGCCGTATCGGGCACAGGCACCAAGAGCACCGCCTAGTGCGACGGACAGATACAATCCCATTACGCGTCCCCTTCCCGTTGTCGTTTCTTCCTGAGGCCATCCCAGTAGATAAGGCGCTTTTCGATATCCCGTTCAAAGCCTCTTTGTACAGGATGGTAATATTGTTCACGCTTCATATCATCGGGAAAATAATTCTGTCCGGAGAAACCATCTTCTGCATCATGGTCATACGCATAATCCTTGCCATAACCGAGATCTTTCATCAGCGACGTCGGGGCATTCAGGATATGTTTTGGCGGCATATGGGAGCCATGTTTCTTCGCTGACTTTCTGGAAGTCGAAAAGGCGCGGTAAGCCGCATTGGATTTAGGAGCTGTTGCCAGATAAATGACAGTCTGAGCAATCGCCAACTCTCCTTCAGGGCTTCCCAAAAACTGGAACGCCTCTTTTGCGGCATTGGCCTGGACAAGTGCATGGGGGTCGGCCATGCCGATATCCTCGACGGCAAACCGAACGAGGCGCCTGGTGATATAGAGAGGATCTTCTCCTCCGTCAATCATCCGGGAAAACCAGTAAAGCGCCGCATCCACATCAGACCCCCTCAAGGATTTATGCAGGGCGCTGATGAGATTATAATGTCCTTCACCATCTTTATCATAGGATGGCGCCTTCTTGGACAGGACGTCAGTCAGGCGCTCTTTATCCAGGACCTCTTCACCGGTCCGGAAAACCGTTTCCACCATATTGAGGAAAAACCGTCCATCCCCATCGGCCAAAGCAAACAAGGAACTCCTCGCCTCTTCATCCAACGGAATATCGCGTCCTTCCAGTTCCTCGGCTCTTTCCAGGAGTTTTTTGAGCGAATCTTCCTCATGCCGCTCCAGTACCAGAACCTGGCACCGGGACAATAGCGCGCCGTTTAATTCAAAAGACGGGTTCTCAGTCGTCGCTCCTACCAGCGTAATGGTGCCATCCTCAACAAAGGGAAGGAAGCCATCCTGCTGGGATTTGTTAAACCGGTGGATCTCATCCACGAACAGCAAGGTGCTCTTGCCATTGCTTTTCCGGATTTTCGCTGCGTCAAACACTTTGCGTAAATCTGCAACGCCCGAGAAAACAGCAGAGACCTGTTCAAAATGCAAATCCACTTTTTCAGCGAGCAAGCGGGCAATCGTCGTTTTTCCGGTTCCCGGCGGTCCCCAGAAGATCAGCGAGGCCAGCCAGCCTGCTTCCAACATACGGGAAAGCGCTCCACCGTCTTTCAGCAGATGATCCTGACCGACCACTTCTTCCAGGCTGGAAGGGCGCAACCTGTCAGCCAGAGGGCGGTTTGCAGTGCCTTCGTCCGGGCTGCTGCCGAACAGGTCGCTCACCCGGACACCTGGAAAGTCAGGGTACGGCCTTTGCGGATCAGGGAAATGGTCCAGCGTCCGCCGGCATCATCCAGCAGTTGTTGCAACTGACGGGAAGAGGTAACATCGCGTCGATTCACGGAACGGATGATATCTCCCGGTTTCAGACTGTAACGGGCCGCAATACTGCGCTTTTCGACCTTTGAGACAATGACACCGCTAAGGCCGGCAGGCACACCGATCTCCAGGGCATAAGCGGGCGACAGATTGCCGACAACAGCACCGGCCAGCGGCTGCTTTCCAGACAGGGTAATGATATCCCGGGCCGGTTCTTCCGGGGCCGCCATCATGGGAACCGCCAGTGTTCTTTCCTCTCCCTCGCGGAAGATCCGGATCTCCGCCTTCTCGCCCAGAATACCCGTCGACACCCGATAGAGAAGCGCTTGCGGATCCAGCACCTCATAACCGTTGACGGTCATAA
>DIYE01000152.1 GCA_002428885.1 Alphaproteobacteria bacterium UBA6062 | reverse complement strand
GACGGCCTGCCAGGTCCGACGGTATGCGTTTTTCGGCAATCCAGTTGATATAGGATTTACCGCGTTTCGCACTTTCCGCCCGGATCGGATAGGCCACCAGCTTCACGTCATTATGTCCCGCCATAAACATGGAACGACCATCCTTGTAGGGTTCCATCTCGGTAACACCGCGCCAGAGCATCTGCCCGGAATAATGAGGCGGCCCTTCATCGGGATAGAAAATCCGGCGAAGACGCGAATGAATGCCGTCCGCACCGATCAGGAAGTCAGCCGTCGCAGATCCCTGCTCCTTCTCGCCGGAATGATCGGTGAAGTAAGCGGTGACGCTTTCCTCATCCTGTTCAAACCGGTCAAAGCGATGATCCATGAACAGAACGTCTTCTCCCAACCTTTCCCTCACATGCTTGAGAAGGATCATATGAAAATCACCGCGGTGAATGGAGAATTGCGGAACATCGTAGCCGGCATCCAGGCCCCTTGGTTCCTGCCAAATTATCTTGCCGTCATCTGTGTAGTAGCTGAGGCTGGAGGTTTTCACGGCAACCTTTTCCAAATCTTCAAGCAAACCAAGTTTGGCAAGGTTTTGAACCGAATGGGGCAGCAGATTGATCCCGACACCCAGCGGCTGAATATCGGGAACCGTTTCATAGATCCGGACTTTGATACCGATCTGATGCAGCGCAAGGGCCAGCGTCAATCCGACCAACCCGCCCCCTGCAATAATCCCTTCCGGTTTCTGCGCTCCCATGCTTCCCTCTTTTCTTAAATAGTTTTATTTGAAACTATATTCTGAAGGGAAGCAGGTGCGCAAGGAGAAAGCAGGGTTAAAGACGTGCTCTGAGGATAGGAGCCAAATCCCTAGTAAACTCTTCCGCATTCTGTTTATTTATTTGAGGGATCTCAGCACTCTCAACATCTCCTTTTGAATTCGTTTTGAGAGCGTAACCTCCAGCAAGTATCATTGCCTTTGCCAGACAATCCATGGGATCGACATAGTTTTTAAAATCTTCCAAAACAAGAGGGTCCTCCTGTTTTCTTTTTAGATAGGCTAATGGTATTTCGGTGCATCCCATAATCACCCGGCAGTTATTGGGATCGCTATCTCCTACCAATATTTCAACAACAGCCTCAAACAATTCAAAGGCCCTTTTCAAGTTTGGCTCTTTACCTTTAACACCATGCACCGGATCGTAAATAGCTGCCATTACCGCTCCCTGCATATTTGCCTGAACGACATCTTTCTTTACAGAGGCGGTCTCGCCACTGAAGTAGGTTTTCTGAAGATCACTTTCTGAATTTTTTGGACCTCCACTACATTTGGTTAGGGGTATAGTTTTAAAATATCGGTCATACACTCCTGTGTCTCTTGTACCTCTGGTCGATAGCAGGATGATTTTTTCCACGTGATTCCGGTCATTTTCCTCCAGCATTGGATGGCAAGCCGTTTCTCCAATCATGTTAATCAGCTTTATTCTAGGATGTCGTAAAGAGCTCTCGTATGCGGAATAAACAGCAGGAGAATGGAATGTATTGCAAGGCACGCCGACAACGAAATTTTGAGCAGCACACTCATAAGCTTTGCAGGCTTCCCTAACTGCTAGTCCCATGTTAATGCCTGGATTTGGAATACTCAGATCTGGATTTTCCAGAAGAAACTTCGTTCGATCCAGAACGTAAGGAGACATCGAGAGGTGAATAACGGGTGCATGCCCCTGATCTGCCATTCTCCGATTATCAGCCATATTAACAATTTTATCATGAAACATCACACCAGCCGCCGGTCCAACACCACCGCCGATAACTAGAAAATTCTTTTTAGGACACATAATTCCACCTATCCGAGTACATATAAAAAACCGGATTTGGGAAGAATTGGAGACCTTTCAATGAATGGTTTTATCTTCCAATACATTAGCGTGGAAAATAAGCATATTACACACAAGATAATGTTTGATAGGAAGCATTTAGACGGCTTTACAGGTCCGCAATTTTCATCTTATTTTAAAACAAAAAGCATAACGTGGGCGGCTGGTACCAAGTAGGAAGCAACCGGATGAGTGTTGATATTGATCCTTCAATCATGGAGATGATTGAGGAATGTTATTTTGAGACGGTGGAAGAGGCTCTGGGTGCGGGGCACACCAAATTGGTTGCTCACAAGGAAGGCGTTACGGGGGCTTCCATGCTGCTTGCTTCCATGAGTGATATGGAAGATGAAGAAGCCAAGCAGGCTATCGTTGCCCTTAACCTGAGGCCTGGAAAAACCGGAGCTCAATAAATAAGGCTCCGGCTCGCTATTTCTTAAAATCCTTTTGCGGTAAGCCCGTCATCTACTTCAATCATGCTGCCATTCATAAAGTCGGATCCCGGTCCTGCCAGTAACAGCAGTGTTCCGTCAAGTACCTCCGGTTCTCCAACCCGGCGCCGGGGCAGTTTATCGATCAGTTTCTTACCGTGATCAGTTTCCCAATAATCCCGGTTGATGCCGGTCACGATATAGCCGGGATTAATACCATTCACATTGATTTTGTACCTGGCCCATTCGTCCGCCAAGGCTGCCGTCATATGAGCAACGGCCGCTTTGGACATGCAATAAGCGATATTCTGCTTTAATACCCGTTTGGAGGCAACGGAAGCGATATTGATAATTTTGCCGCCGTGACCGTGCTTGATCATGCTTCGACCAACGGCCTGAGCAACGAAAAAGGCTCCTTTGGCATTTGTGTCCATAACGGCATCGAAGTCCGCTTCGCTGATTTTCTCCGACGGGCTTAGGGCGCTAATCCCTGAATTATTAACCAGAATATTGACCGGTCCTAATTCGGTTTCTGCTGCGGAAACGGCATTTTGGATACCGCTGACATCTGTTACATCCATATGAACCGGAAGCGCCCGCCCGTCAAAACCTTCAATTTCCCCTGCAAGGGCTTCGAGTTTGTCGGTGCTGCGTGCCGCCAGAGATACCTTTGCACCGGCCCGGGCCAGTGTCAGGGCGAACTGCCAGCCTAAACCGGATGAAGCACCGGTTACCATCGCGTGTTTTCCCTCCAAAAATGTCGGTGATATCACGTTCAGTCTCCTGTTTATTTATTGTTCGAATTGGCGCCATCATTCACCGGACGCTCTTCAAAATCAAGCCATCTAACCGGCAATCCGGAAACGCTTCAAAAAAGAAGACAATTTTAACAAATTTCTGTTCCAATAGCGGGAATATTTATCTGGGAAAGAATGAGAATGCCTGTTTCCGCCCATATTCTGATCATCGCAGATCACGAAGAAGACACGCTAAAGAACCACCTGGTTCAATGTGGATATGCCGCGACCTATTGTTCTTATGCGACTTTTGACGCCAGTAAAATGGTAACGGAAACTCATGACCTCGTCCTGTTGATTGCTGATGGCGTGGCGCTATCACAAGCAGAGCTGCAATCTCGGTTTGAAAGGCTTCCCTGTCCGGTTCTCATCATCGGAGATAATCCCCTGCCGGAGAAGATCCAGTCCATACCCGAGAGCTATTGCACGATGGAGCTGGAAAAGCGCATCGCGTCTCTGATCCGTCTTCAGGTCATGCGGCGTGAATTCTTCCGTCGATCAGAAACCACAGGAAAATATGGATTGGGGGCTGAAGAAGTATCTACGCCGGATCTCTGCCTGCAGGAGAAGAAAATTCTCCTTGTTGGGGCCCAGAGCGATACGTTGGGGACAATTCTCCTGCAGCTTGACGCCCGATCAAAAGCGCATGTTTGCCAAACTGTCGAGGCTGCTATGGTGGAATTGCAGGAAAAGCGCTTTGACGCCGTGATTATCCTGGGCACAGGCCAGGGAGACGTTAATCTTCGCCTATGTAATGACATACGTGCTGACAGTAAACTATTTAATCTGCCTGTTATTTTTGTCCTTGATTACGAAAGCAACCGTGAAGCGGCTTATGTCCACGGCGCTTCCGACATCGTCGTTAATCCGGCGGAAATGGATAACCTGAAAGCCAGAGCAGCCCTGCTTATCCAACAGGCAGAATACCGATACTCACTACAAAGACTGTTCAAGGCGTCAAAACCACTCCCTTTGACCGACGGCCCGACAGGCCTTTACTCATACGGCTTCATGCGGGCTCACTTCGAAACCCTGCTTAAAGATCATCTAGCCGAGGGAAAATCCCTTTCTGTAGCAACATTATCCATCAGTAACCTGGCTGACCTGAATGGGAAACATGGTTATCCAGCCGGAGATCATGTATTGAGGCAAGTAGGAAACGTTGTTTCCCATCTGGTGCGCGGAGAAGATATCTGCTGCCGGTATAAAAGTGGACAATTTGTTATTGTTCTGCCCTCAACAGGACTTGAAGATGCTCGCATAGCCCTTAATCGTGTTTATGGCGTCTCCCGAATGACGGAATTTTCGGTACCCGGTCTGGATACACCGGTACATGCCGTCGTGGAAATGGGACTTGCTGAAATTGAGGATGGCGAAGCCCTGGATGACGCAATCAAACGCGGAAATGGAACCTCTCTCACCCCTCGGGATAAGCTCGCGGCGACCGGATAATTTATATCTGGAACAATCATTCCAGATTTTACTTGTGAAGCCCACGTTGACCTCCTATCTTGGGAGGTATGAAAATTGATATTGTTTCCGATACTGTCTGCCCCTGGTGCCTGATTGGCAAACGCAAGCTTGAAAAAGCGCTGGCAGAACGTCCTGATCTTGATGTTGATATTACCTGGCATCCATTTCAGCTTCATCCTGATATGCCTCTTGAGGGGGCTGATCGTAAAGAATTCACGGCAAAGAAGTTCGGTAGTGTTGAAAAAGCCCGAGAGCTATATGAACATGTTCGTCAGGCTGGCGATGCTGTTGGCCTCGACTTTCAGTTTGGCAAGATTGCCCGCTCCCCTAATACCCTGAATTCACACCGTTTGATCCGCTGGGCCGGTACCGCAGGCGTTCAGGACGAAATTGTTGAAATTCTGTTCCGTAAATTCTTTATGGATGGCCAGGACCTGGGAGATCAACAGGTTCTCATCGACGCCGCCGAGGAAGCCGGCATGGATATCAATATCGTCAAGGATCTGCTCTCAGGTGATGCCGATCTGGAATTGGTCGCAAAAGAAGATAATCAGGCGCGACAAATGGGTATTTCCGGGGTTCCCTTTTTCATATTCGATGATAAATACGCCCTTTCAGGCGCTCAGGACCCAGCTACTTTCCTGCAGGTATTTGACCAGATTGAACAGGAAAACCAGAACCCGACTCAGGAATAGGTTCCGACTTTAAACCGGGTCATCGGGTTCTGAGAATTCGATATCCAGGTCTTCGATCCTTTCCGCCAAATATTTCCGAACATCGGAAACCGCCTGATTATATTGGGAAGGTCCGATTTTTTTGAGCATGAAATCAACGATTTCAAGCGCCCGGAACTCACTGATTTCTTCGTCGAACTCACTTTGAAAGTAAGCCGTCAGTTCATCTGCAATAGACTGTTTACGCTCATCGCTCAGTTTAATCCGCATAAATGTCCCCCCTCCTGGCGGTTCTGCGCCAGGGCCGTGCCTTGTTGAGCGCGATATCCAGGTCCGGGTCCGATTTATCCAGGACGGATATCAGCAAATCTTCTTGTTTACCGTTATCCCCCCGCTGCAGGCTGTGTCCGTTCGGGGCGATCATGCCCGCAGCAAAACCGTCACTGCAATTGGCCGGATTGGCGGCACTGATCCACATATTGGTGGTTGCGGCATATCCCCTTGCCTGTACCCAAAAAACAGGATCCGGTGAATAAGCCGAAAACAACACGCAATCCACATCCTGCTTTTCGTAGGAATCAAAGATATCCATAAAATTGATCTCGATACACAACGCGCATCCGAAGGAAAAGCCGTCCAGTTCGAAAATACAATTCCCTGCTTCACCTCTTGTACCCGCTTTATACCAGTCCGTTATTTCCGTATGCGCGCAATAGCGCTTGTCATAACGAGCGGCCAGATCACCGGTTTCAGATATAATATAAAGGCTGTTATAGGGTCGATCAGATGCATTTATCCGGTGGTTACACCCCACAACAGTCCATAGACCAAGCTTGGCGGCTTTATTTCTGACAATATCGAGAGCACTGGCAAGATCATCCCAGTCCACATCCCGCCAGTTTTTAATCTCGGATTTAACATATCCGGACAAGGCCCCTTCCGGGAAATGGATCAGCCGTGCGCCTTTATCCTTTGCTTGCTCCATCAAATTGCAGATATGCTGTGCATTTTGATGAACATCAGTAGAAATCCGGCTTTGTGCCGTCGCAATGATAAGGGTTTTAGTCATGAGCTAAGTATCTGTTCCAGGGTGAGAACCTTATCCTGCCACGACCTTACCCCTTATGCCACTGCTATCTTCGCGAGATTTTGAGCCAGCCAGAGAACACCTTTCAGCCGATCATCCGGGTGATCCCAGGAACGGGTATAAACCATTTTGTGGTCCCCCCGTAATTTGGCAGACCCCGGCTGTTTTGAGATGAAAGTGACCAGGCCTGCAGGATTATCGAAGGCATTACCACGAAATGTGAGAACGGCCCCTTTCGGTCCGGCTTCAATCTTCTCAATATTGGCGGTTTTGCAATATTGTTTGATGGTCATAACTTCCACCAAATGCTTCACTTCTTCAGGCAAAGGGCCAAATCTGTCGACCATTTCAACAGCAAACGCATTGATTTCCTGTTCTGTATCCTGGGCGGCAATGCGCCGGTAAAGATCCATGCGAACCGTAATATCGGTAACATATTGTTCCGGAATAAGGACGGATGTGCCGATATTGATGGTCGGAGACCATTTTTCTTCCGCTTCTTCTCCGGCTTCAAAATCGCCCTGCCTTGCTGCCGCTACAGCTTCTTCCAGCATCTCCTGATAAAGCTCGAACCCGACTTCTTTCACATGGCCTGATTGCTCATCGCCCAGCAGGTTTCCGGCCCCCCGGATATCCAGATCATGGCTGGCGAGTGTAAAGCCGGCCCCCAGCGTATCGAGAGACTGCAACACCCTAAGGCGCCGTTCCGCCGCTGCGGTCGGTTTTTTACGAGGCGGCAGCGTCAGATAGGCATAGGCCCGGGTTTTGGAGCGCCCTATCCGTCCGCGGATCTGGTATAGTTGTGCCAATCCGAACATATCGGCCCGGTAGGTAATCAGTGTATTGGCGGTCGGGATATCCAGGCCGGACTCAACGATATTCGTTGCAACCAGTACATCATAAGCCCCGTCATAAAAGGCATTCATGGTCGTATCCAGTTCTTTTGCCGGCATCTGACCATGAGCCGTTACGAACTTAACCTCGGGTACATGCTCCTGAAGATATTTGCCAACCTCGCCGAGATCGGCGAGCCTCGGACAGACAAAGAAGCTCTGCCCACCCCGGTAATGTTCCCGAAGCAATGCTTCACGGATCACCACAGGATCAAACGGCAGGACAAAGGTCCGGATGGCCAATCTGTCTACCGGTGGTGTCGCAATAATGGACAGATCCCGGATACCTGTCATGGCAAGCTGCAAGGTTCGGGGGATCGGCGTTGCCGTCAATGTCAGGACATGAAGATCGGCCCGCATCTCTTTCAGTCGTTCTTTATGCACAACCCCGAAATGCTGCTCCTCATCGACAATCACCAGGCCGAGATTTTTGAAATTGACTGACTTTCCAAGCAGCGCATGCGTACCAACCACAATATCAACCTGCCCGGCAGCAAGACCCTGCTTGGTCACATTAGCTTCCTTGGTGGTGACCATGCGGGATAGCTGAGCCACATTAACCGGCAGACCGGTAAAACGCTGGCTGAAGGTCTTGTAATGCTGCCGTGCCAGCAAGGTTGTTGGCGCTACGATGGCAACCTGCTTACCGGACAACGCTGCTGTAAAGGCCGCGCGCAGGGCAACCTCGGTTTTTCCAAAGCCCACATCGCCGCACACCAGCCGATCCATTGGTTTACCGGCCGTCATATCATCCAGGGTATCGTTGATCGCTTTTAGCTGATCGCCTGTTTCCTCAAACGGAAAGCCTGCACAGAATTCCGCATAGGCGCCATCGGGCGGGTTAAGGCGTTCAGCTTTTCGTAAATGCCTGGCGGCGGCAATTTTAATAAGCTGATCGGCCATTTCCATGACCTTCTTTTTCAGCTTGGCTTTGCGGGACTGCCAGCCGGAACCGCCCAATTTATCCAGCACTGCCCCGGTTTCCGCCCCGCCATAGCGGGACAGCATTTCGATATTCTCGACAGGCAGGTAGATTTTGTCGCCACCGTCATACATCAGGGTTACACAATCATGAGGGGCACCGGAAATATCGATGGTGTTCAGTCCCTCATATTGGGCAATCCCGTGATCTACATGCACCACGTAATCACCCGGCGAGAGCTGCGAGGCTTCGGCAATGAAATTATCGGCTTTGCGAGAGGTTTTTCTGGGACGAACCAATCGGTCTCCCAGAATATCCTGCTCACCGATGATGGTGAAATCAGGGGCCTCGAACCCCTTTTCAAGCCCAAGAACCGCCAGGCTCAGTATATTCTGGGCCTCCGGCAGGTTGGCAAAGGCATTGATGTAGGTGGTCGGGTCAATGCCGTGATCTTTAAGAACGCTGGCATTTCGTTCCCGGGAGCCTTCTGAAAAATGCGTGATGATAACCCGTTTGCCGTCTTTCAGGTGAGCGGTTACATGATCTTTCAGGTGATCATAGATATTACTGTCAGGCCGTTTTCTTTCAGGTGCAAAATCCCGCCCTTCTTTGCCTTTTGCATCAAGGATATAATCTCCTTCGGAACCGCTGCGATAAGGAGAAATCTGGCAGATAGCCCGGGTTGCCGTAAGCTGTTGCCATTCCTCCTCGGTTACGTAAAGGGTTTCCGGCGGCAGAGGATGATAATCGATATCCTTGCCGACCGCGGCGGCTTTTCGGCTGTCATAATAATCCAGAACCGTATCCAGACGAGCTTCACGGGATTCGTCTGCCAGATGATCCAGGAAAATCGTAGCGTCCGGAACAAAATCGGAAATCAGTTCCATACTGTCGTGGAAAAGCGGGAGCCAATGCTCCATCCCCGCATGTTTGCGTCTTTCACTAACGGCTTCATAAAGCGGATCTTCACGGGTGACGGCGCCAAAATACTCCCGATAACCGCTCCGAAATCGGGTGACGGCATCCTCATTCAGCAGGAATTCTGTTGCCGCCGTAAAGTCAATCCGGTCCAGCTTTCCGCTGGATTTCTGGGTCAGCGGATCAAAACTACGAATACCATCCAGTTGATCACCGAAGAAATCCAACCGAACAGGCTCCTCTGCGCCGGGCGGAAAAATATCAATGAGGCCGCCCCTGACGGCAAACTCCCCCGGCTCCATAACAGTTCCGATCCTGGAAAAACCGTTTGCCACCAGGAAAGCCGTCAGATCCGGAATATTGACCTCCGATCCGACCGCCGCCGCGAAACGGGCACCGGAGATCATCTCGCGAGACGGAACACGCTGCATGATAGCATTGACGGTTGTCAGGATAACTCGCGGCTTATCTGAAGTTTCCAGCAATCGGGACAGGCTTGTCATCCGGTGAGCGATAATTTCCGCATTGGGAGAAACCCGATCATAGGGAAGGCAATCCCAGGCCGGAACTGTAATAACCTCAAGATCGCGGTCAAAGAAGGACAGTGCTGCCTCCGTCGCCGCCATACGGATATCTTCGCGGAGGACATAAAGAATATCGTGCCGGGAGTGTTTCGCAAAACGCGCAAGGATATAGGCGTCGTACCCTTCCGGGACGGCTTCTAGACGGCAGGAGTGGTGTGTGTCTTCCAGGCCGGCCAGCTTTGCGGCGATCCCGGTGTGGACGGTGTCAGTCATGGGTTACTGGATTAGCCGGATCATGCTCGAAAATGGCGAAATTCTTGAGTTTTTCCATAACACTGGTCGCATATTCCTCCGGAATTTCTTCTCGTCCGACAGCCCAGGCATAAATGCTGGGGTCTCCAGCCTTCAGGAGGGTTTCATAGATATCGAGTTCTTCTTCGGAGAAGGTGCCAAGATACGTTTCCGCAAAGCGTCCCAGCATCAGATCTGTTTCTTTCATTCCGGTATATCGGGATCGGTGTAGCAGTCTTTTGCGGCGAATGGCGATATCTTCAGTCATGGCTCAGCTCTTTTATTGAATGAGCATGGATATACCCTTTATGTTCCATCCTGTCAGCCTTAGAGTGTAGTGTTAAAATCAATATTAAGATAATTCTCTGCCAAGGACCTTACATGCGACCGGAATCTCTTTTTCCGCTCTTCAAATCGGTGAACACCCTCAAAGGGGTCGGTCCGCGCCTGACAACATTAATCCAGAAACTGGCCGGAGAACATATTATTGATCTGGCCTGGCATTTACCCTCCGGGATGGTGACGCGTCACAAGATTGAACGGCCGACAATGGAATATGTGACGCGACAGGTTATTATCCCTGTTGTCGCCCGCCAGCATCATCCTTCGAGGAACCGCCGGGTGCCTTATCGGATCTCCTGCGAGGTTGGTGAAGATCTTCTGACCCTCACTTTTTTCAACGGCCGGGAAGAGTATCTGAAGCGTAAGCTTCCGGTGGGGGAAAATCGGGTTGTTGCCGGTAAACTTGAGCATTATGCCGGGGACTACCAGATCACTCACCCCGACCATATCCTGACACCCGACGAACTTTCCACTCTCTCCATTCATGAAGCAGTGTATCCCCTGACGGCAGGCGTTACCAATAACACGCTAAGCAAAGCCGCCCGGCAGTCTCTGGATATTTTACCCCCTCTTGCCGAATGGCAGGATGGCCCTTTGATGGCTCGGGAAAAATGGCAAAACTGGCGGGATAGTCTGATTGCGGCGCATGCGCCGACAGAAGAAGCAGATCTTGAACCGGCC
>DIYE01000072.1 GCA_002428885.1 Alphaproteobacteria bacterium UBA6062 | reverse complement strand
GTGATGGATAGTTACACCAGGCGCCCAGTTGGCCCGTGCATCATATTTATCCGGCTCGTCCGTCACCACGGCAATCTGTTTGGTTCCCTCCGCATGGACCTGATGGCTGATCTGCCACGGGCTGAGCGGACCATCAAATGGCTGACCACCGGTCATGGCAACCGCATCGTTAAACAGGATCTTGTAGGTAATATTCACATCCGCAGCAGCAGCGGCCCGGATGGCCATCAGACCGGAATGATAATAGGTGCCATCCCCCAGATTTTGGAAGATATGCTCTTCATTTGTAAACGGAGACTGCCCGATCCAGTTAGCGCCTTCCGCGCCCATATGCGTATAAGTCTGGGTCCGTCGGTTGGGCATGTAAACTGCCATAGTATGACAGCCGATCCCCGCCATTGCCCGGCTTCCCTCCGGCACATTGGTAGAGGAATTATGAGGACAGCCGGAACAGAACCACGGAGAACGGGAGACCGGTGCCGCCGGCATGGCATTACCGCTTTCATTGGCCTCGGCAACACTGATGCCATCCATAATGTCCTTGGGTAGATCCCGCAGCTTTAACCGGGAGGCAATCGCTGTCGCCACCAGGCTTGGCGTTAATTCACCGTCAGAGGAAAGAAGCATATTGCCCTGCTCGTCCGTCTTTCCGACCAGCCGGGGGCGTTTTTCCATATCATACAAAACACGAGCCGCCTGCTCTTCAATAAGACTGCGTTTTTCCTCCACCACCAGGATTTCATCCAGACCTTCAGCAAATTCCCGAAGGCCTAAAGGTTCCAGCGGCCAGGTACAACCGACCTTGTAAACAGACAGGCCGATTTCCTCGGCAACTGCCGGCGTGATACCGAGATCGGCCAGCGCCTGCTGAACATCCAGCCAGGACTTTCCGGTCGTCGCGATCCCGAATTTTCTCCGAGCGCTGTTCTGGGTGATGCGATCCAGGCCATTAGCCCGAACGAAGGCTTTGACCATGGGTATCTTATGGCGAACAAGGCGCTCTTCCTGCTCCACTGCATTATCCGGCCAGCGGAGATAAACCCCACCTGCCGGTGCTTCAACGGTATCAGGAATATTAATCCGGACCCGATCCGGTCCCACATCAGCGGTCGCGGAGCTTTCAACGGTGTCCGTCAGGCATTTCATACCGACCCAGCAACCGCTGTAACGGCTCATGGCTATCGCATAAAGACCGTAATCCAGATATTCCTGCACGGTCGCCGGATTCAAAACCGGGATCATGGCGGCGACAAGCGCCTGCTCACTCTGATGGGCGACGGTTGATGATTTTGCCGTATGGTCATCCCCCATCAGGACAACGACACCGCCATGTTCTGTTGTACCCGCCATATTACCGTGTTTGAACACGTCACCGGACCGGTCTACGCCCGGCCCTTTTCCATACCAGATCCCGAAAACCCCGTCATAGTCGGACTTTCCTGAAAGGTGCAGTTGCTGGGTTCCCCAGATGCTTGTGGCTGCCAGATCCTCATTCACACCCGGCTGGAAGTGAATATCGTTATTTTTTAGGAACGGTTTCGCCTTCCAGAGACTCTGATCATAGAGACCCAGAGGAGATCCCCTGTACCCGGAAATAAAACCGCCGGTCTTAAGACCGGCTGCGGCATCCCGCTGTCTTTGCATCATCGGGAAACGAACAAGAGCCTGAGTGCCGGTAATAAAGACCTGACCTTCCTCACGCTCGTATTTATCATCCAGGGTAATCTGGGTCTGGGTCATGGATCGCCTCTAGCTTAGACAAATTCATTATTGTAGGACCACCGGGGGGTGGTCTGGCGCGCCTTTCTTAAAACTCTAACGTAACTCAGGACGCAAAACAAGAAAGGCGGTGACCTCCGGACAGCCGGAGGATCACCGCCTTCTCACCTTGGCTAACAGATGTGGCTAGACTTCGAGCCATTCCTTTCGGATTTGCTCATTCGCCTTGAGTTCATCAGGTGTTCCCTCATACACCATATGACCATGGCCCATCACATAAAGCCGGTGAGATATCTTAAGAGCAATCGCCAGCTTCTGCTCCACCAGAAGAATGGAAACTCCCCTTTTCGCAATCTCGGAGAGCAGCTCACCAACCTGCTCAACGATTTTAGGTGCAAGACCCTCTGTCGGCTCGTCAATCATGACAAGGTCCGGGTCGCCCATCAACGTCCGGCACATGGTCAGCATCTGCTGCTCGCCACCAGACAAAACACCGGCATCCACATCAGCCCGACTTCGCAGGTTGGGGAACATGTCAAACATGTCATCCATCTGCCAGCGTCCCTGCTTCTTCATATCCTTGATACCAAGAAGCAGATTTTGCCGAACCGTCAGGCCTGAAAAGACATCCCGGTTTTCAGGAACATATCCAAGACCGCGATTGGCAATCTCATGTTCTTTTAAACCGGCAATCTCCTGTCCCCTGAATTTCACAGAGCCATGGGGCGGCACTTCTCCCATAATCGACTTAATGGTTGTCGACCGGCCAACACCATTCCGTCCGAGAAGGGAAACAATTTCCCCTTCCTGAACATTGAAATTAACGCCTTGCAGAATATGGCTTTTGCCGTAATAGGCATTCAGATCAGTAACCTCAAGCATCTTCAGCCTCCGCGCCCAGATAGGCTTCCTGGACCGCTTTATTATTACGGATATTCTCCGGCGTATCGGTTGCAATGATCTCGCCGTAAACCAGAACGGAAATCCGGTCCGCCAGATCGAACACAACCCCCATGTCATGTTCCACCATGACCAAGGTCTTGCCTTCAGTGATCTTGCGGATCAGAGCAATCGCCTGATCGGTTTCCGAATGGCTCATACCGGCTGTCGGTTCATCCAGCATAATCACTTCCGCACCACCGGCCGAAGCAATACCGATTTCCAGGGCCCGCTGCTCGGCATAGGTCAGGACACCGGCCGGAACATGTTGACGGGAAGTCAGACCAATCTCCTCCAGCACTGCTGCCGTACGGTGATTAAGCTCTTTTTCCCTATCGACAAGATGCCAGAAGGAATATTTATAATCCTTCGACCACATCAGACCGCAACGAACATTTTCAAAAACACTCATCATCGGAAAGATATTGGTTACCTGGAAGCTTCTGGACAGGCCTTTACGGTAAATCTCGTAAGGAGAAAGGTTGCTGATTTCCTCCCCGTTGAGATGAACATGACCGCCGGACAGCTTGTAGCGGCCACTCACCAGATGGAACAGGGTAGATTTACCTGCACCGTTCGGTCCGATGATCGCATGCCGCTCGCCTTTCTGGATATCCAGATCTACCCCCCGGATAATCTCCGTCGGGCCAAAGCTCTTACGAACATCGTTCAGTTGAATGGCTGAACTCATGATGACGCTCCTTCCCCGCTGTCAAGCGGTGCATTGGCCTGTTCCCAGGCTTCTCTTAGCTGAGGCATCTGCGACTTGGTGAGATATCCGCCAACAACCGCCAGCACACCAGAAATAACCCAGGGCATGACTGTATGGGTGTCGAACTCTATGCCGATCAAAGACATCATGGTTTCGCCCAATGCCGCCGCCCGCACATGATGCACCATCTCCAGGAAGCTCACGATTCCAGACAGCATCAGAATGGTCGGTATGCCAGCCTTAATATAAGGTACGACAAGACCGCTGAGACGCTTCATCCGATATGCTGGAATATGCATCGCCATAATGCCGGTTAGGCCCTGCGGGACATACATCACGGTCAGCACGAACATCACACCAACATAGAGCTGCCAGATTTCCGTATGATTGCTAAGCACTGTCTGGAGCAGTGTAAAAACGACAGCTCCAACAATCGGACCGATAAAGAAACCGACACCGCCGATATAGGTCATCAGGAGGACAACCCCGGATGTCAACGCATTCAGGTTCTCTTCCGTCACGATCTCGAAGTTGATGGCAAAGAGACCGCCTGCGATTCCAGCAAAGAAACCGGAGGCACAGAAGGAGATAAATCTGACTTTCCGCTGGCTGTAACCGATGAACTCTGCTCGTTCGTCATTATCCCTGACCGCATTAGCCATCCGTCCCATAGGTGTTCTGGAGAACAGATACATCAGCGCAATCGTCACGAATGCCCAGGCAGCAATGAGATAATAAACTTCAATATCTTGTGCGAAGTCCACATCCATAATCACCGGTCCCATCGTCCTGTCGCCGCTTACCCCTTCTTCGCCGCCAAAGAAAGCAACAAAGATGAGAGAGCTTGCAGCAATCAGTTCACCGATCCCGAGAGAGATCATGGCGAACACGGTTCCGGCCCGCCTTGTAGAGAAGCTACCAACAATAATGGCAAAAACCAGTCCGATGATACCGCCGAAAATCGGCAGCATGAACATGGGGAGAACCACCACTTCATACTCGATGTAATTCATGAAATGGACGGACATAAAACCGCCAAGACCGAAATAGACCGCATGACCGAAGGACAGCATGCCTCCCTGCCCCAGCAGCATATTGTAGCTGAGCGCAAAGATAATGAAGATCCCCATCAGGTTCATCGTATAAACAGCAATGTTACTGCTGAAAATAAGCGGAAGAACGATGAGAGCTACGGCAAGGAAAATCCAGGGACCGAAGCGCTTTGCGAACGGAGCCGAAATCTCGCCTGTTTGTGTATTTGCAATTTCACTCATGTCTCACGCTTCCCAAACAGGCCGGTTGGACGGAAAATCAGGATCAGAACCAGCAACAGATAAGGCAGGATCGGTGCTACCTGCGGCAGAGACAAGGTCCACAAATCCCGAAGGGCACTGTCTGCTTCTGTTGTAATGCTGAAAACAGCCAGCAGGTCGCTGACGGAATAGTCCAGAGCGATGGCGAATGTCTGCAACAAACCGATAATCAGTGACGCAACGAACGCACCGCCAAGAGAGCCAAGACCACCAACCACAACAATCACGAACACGATACTGCCCAGCACAACAGCCATTCCCGGGAATGTGCCAAGAGCCGGACCGGCAATAACACCAGCAAGGCCGGCAAGAGCACTACCAACGCCGAACACGCCCATGAAAACGAGCGGCACATTATGGCCAAGCATCGCCGTCATGTTCGGCTTGGTGATCGCCGCCTGAATGATCAGGCCGACACGAGAGCGTGTCAGGATCATCAGCAACATGATGAAGATACCGATGGAGATGAGGAGCATAAAGGCCTTGTATGCCGGGAAATCCTGGCCAAAGACCGTGAAGAGCGCGAACTGGAGGATTTCCGGCTCGTGATAAGCCTTGGTGTCCTTACCCCAGATAAACTGGACCACTTCCTCGATCAGGAAGGCAAGTCCGAACGTAAAGATCAACTCGGCGACATGTCCCCAGCGGTGAACATATCTTAATCCATAGCGTTCGACGAGCGCCCCGAATAATCCGACAAGGATGGGGGCAATAATAAGGCCCGGCCAGAAGCCCACATAAAGGCTGATGGTATAAGCGAAGTATGCACCCAGCATATAGAAGCTGGCATGGGCAAAGTTCAGAACACCCATCATGGAGAAGATGAGGGTCAGCCCGCTCGCCAGCATGAAGAGCAACAGCCCTGTCACAATCCCGTTGAGAAGGGAGAAGAATAACAATTCAAACATAGGTTGAATCTCTTTTAGGCAAAATGTGAGGGATACAGATCTTTCGTCTGTTTATTAAGGAAGCTGCCCGGAATACCGGGCAGCTTGAATTACCCTGAAATCAACCGTTATTTAGGACGGCGCATTTTGCAGGTTGACGGCAGTGCAGTATCTGCTGCGGCAACCGTTGTTTCTGTTCTCAGGCCAAAGCCGGAATTATCAGAGTCAAATGTAATATTTTCATCTGTGTGAACAGAAATATGAATCGGCTGGATCATCTGATGATCCTCAGCCCGCATTGTCAGCTTCTCACCATGCAGAGAGGTGAATTCCATGCCTTCAAGGGCACGGGCAACATCAATCGGCTTGGCACTGCCGCCTTTTTCCATAGCTGCTGCCAGCATCTGAACGGCATTGGCGATACGGAACTGGGAAATATCCTTCTCAGGATTTTTCTTTTTAAAGTCCTTGTGATAGGTCGCATACGTATCTGTGCTCGGCGGATTGGCTGGGCCTTCATGGACCAGGCGGATTTTATTCTTACCGCTGGCACCAATGGTTTTGGTGATACCGTCATTGGCAGCATAATAGGTGTAAATCGGCACATCGAGGCCTGTTTCACCAATTGCCTTACCAAGGCCGATCATGTCAGCGCCCCAGTTACCGGTAATAACGGCATCTGCACCTGAAGCCCGGATTTTAGTGGCGTAAGGTGTGAAATCCTTCACTTTTCCGATCGGGTGCAGCTCATTACCAACAATCTTGATATCCGGACGCTTCTCACCCAGGAATTTAACGGCTGCCGCGGCAACCGCTTTACCGAAGGAGTAGTCCTGACCGATCAGGTAGACTTTCTTGATGTCTGACTTCGCTTTGATAACGTCTGTCAGTGCATTCATCTTGATGTCAGCATTGGCATCGAAACGGAAATGCCAGAAGTTACATTTCGCATTTGTCAGGGCCGGATCAACAGCAGAATAGTTCAGGAACAGAACCCGGTTATCAGGATTACGCTTGTTATGCTTCTTGATGGCATCCGTCAGAGCGTTAGCAACACCGGAACTGTTACCTTGTGCAATAAACTGCACACCTTCGCCAATGGCACGCTTCAGCTGAACCAGGCTTTCTTTCGGGCTGATTTTATTGTCATAAGGAACGATCTCGAACTTCTTGCCGCCGAGAACGCCGCCTTTTTTGTTGACCAGCTCTTCAACAGCAAAGCGGAATTGCTGAAGACCATTTGTCCCGGTGGCGGCAAAAGGACCGGACAGCGGATCAATGAATCCGATCTTGATTGTATCTGCTGCCTGAGCAGAGAAAGCAGACAGAGCTGCAAGGGTTGCACCTGTTAGAATAGTGGATTTTATTTTCAATTTTTCCTCCCGTAGGGATTGATTATCCGTATATCCGCTTGGCCTCTGGTTTCTTATTATGCGGGCTGTTATTGGTAGAACGGCAACAGAACGAGCCGACTCCGATACATGTGCGAGCTTACTTCCTTATTTATTTTGTACCCTGTTATGTGACCTAAGCTACAGTCAGTATAATTTTCATTTCTCAGATATTTCAACATAAAAAGTCGTGAAAATACGCCTAATTTTTAATCACAAACAAAGCGAAAAACAGTTTTCCATAAAACAATTATTTCTTTTAAAGACCTGAAAACAAATGAATTCTCATCACATTCACAGCTAATATTGCTTTCAGTATCGATAAATAAAATCAGCGTTCTGTCTTTTTTATATGCATAGTCGGCTTTTCTTAAGTTACCTGAGCGAGCATATAATTAATAATACACACCAGTTGATTTAGATTATATGCAAGAGTATTTGAAGCAATCCGCACAAACGGATAAAATAGTTCTCTTTTCAAACGGATCCGTCCACGAAACCCTGCAGGATTGCATGACCAGAAGAGCCAAAAAACTCGTGCTGCTTACCGTTGGCTGCTTTTTTGTCGGGCTGGGTGCTCTCGGCATTATATTGCCTGTTTTACCAACAACGCCTTTTCTACTGATTTCTTTATGGGCTTTTTCTCAATCCTCTGACCGTTTTCATGACTGGCTGTATAACCACCGGGTTTTCGGCCCTCCATTAAGGGACTGGTCTGAGCATGGCGTTATTCCCTTGCGGGCTAAAGTAATCGCCCTGTCGACGATGTCGGTCAGCGCCACCGTGGTGATTCTTTTTTCCGATGTCCCGTGGTTTGGTCTAGCCGGTATGCTGGGACTGATGGCAATCGGGGCCGGTTTTATCCTGACCCGCCCCAGCAAACGAATCTCAGATCAGATTTAGCCGAAAACAGCCAGTCTTTGGATAAGCAGATCAAAGAAGCCCTCTACATCCAGATCATCGCAAATATAGGCGTTCGGTTCCTTTTCCTGAATATCCCACCAGTCGGCCAGTGTCTGTCCCATGGTCAACTCAGATGTCACTTCGATATCCATAAAAACGTTCCGGCCTGAAAACAGTTCCGGTTTGATCAGATAGGCAATGACGCACGGGTCATGCAAAGGTCCGCCGTCGAAGCCATAGCGCGTCATATCGAACCGGTTGAAATAATCCAGCATACCACCACAGACATCGCCAACGGGAGAATTCAGATCTTTCATCCGCTGCAAACGTTCCGGTGTCACCAAAGCCTTATGGGTAACATCCAACGGCATCATGGTGAGCTTGATGCCTGTATCAAGAACCACTTTTGCGGCCTGAGGGTCCACGTAAATGTTAAACTCTGCCGCCGGAGTGGTATTCCCAAACTCCTTAACAGCGCCGCCCATGCAGACAATCTCCTGGACTTTCGGAACAATATCCGGCGCCTTCATAAAGGCCAGGGCCAGATTGGTCATCGGACCGATCGGGCAAAGCGTTATGCTGCCATCCGACGCTGTGCGGCAGGTATCAATAATAAAGTCAACAGAATGCTGCTCCTGAAGCGGCATAGTTGGATCCGGCAGATTAGCGCCATCCAATCCGGTACGACCATGAATCCATTCCGCCGTTACCAGTTTACGCATCAAAGGTTGACTGGCACCCGCAAAAACCTTCATATCCGGCCGACCGGCCAGCTCGCAAATCCGCCTTGCATTGCTCTCCGTCAAGCCTAGCGGTACATTTCCCGCCACGGTCGTTATACCCAGCAGGTCAATGTCGTCTTTGGAGGCCAGTGCCAGCAGGATGGCTACCGCATCATCCTGACCCGGATCACAATCCAGAATTACAGCTCTTTTTGTCATAGCGCTAAAGTCTTGTGCCATCCTCCATCTGTCAAGAGGGGGATGGCGGCATCAGCCCCTTAACTGATAAGCGCGCGGGTTTCTCCCCCCGCCAGAAGACCACGGAGGGTGAAGAGAGATCTCTTCAACGCCTCATAATCAGCGACCCCCATGAGGCAGATTCGGACGAAACTATCGTCAATCTGCCGATTCATGGCAAAGCGGTCCCCACCGATCAGGGAAATTCCTTCCTGACGAGCTCTAAAGATAAAATCGGAGGGAACCAGATCCGGCGGCAGATTAATCCAGAGATGAGAAAGCGGCGTAACCGCATTGATTTGCGCTTCGCTTATCCAGGGAGAAAAAACACCTTTGGCAAACATGTAGCGGCGCTCATTTTCTTTGAGAAGTTCATCCCGATGCCGCGCCATAATCCCCTGCTCCAGAAGATAGTTGGTGACATCCAGTGTAATGGGGGACGTCATCCAATTAATCACCGTCATCCGGTTTACGAGCTTCGGTAGCAGTTCTTCGGGGGCAACCAGATAACCGACTCGTAAACTTGGACTAAAAACCTTGGAAAAGCTTGTGAGATACAGAGAAATATCCGGTGCAATCTCGCGAAAGGTGGGAAACTCGCTCATGTGCAGCGGATTATAAACCCCGTCTTCGACGATAATAATATTATGCTCACGCGCAATGCGGGCCAGGGTTTCCCGTCTTTCCAACGGCAGTGTCGTTCCAGTGGGATTATGATTGGTCGGCACCGTGATAAGAAGCCGGATCTTGCCGCGCCTGGCAGCCGCTTCAAATGCATCAGGTATGATACCTGCCTCATCCATCTCGATAGCCGAAATCCGAAGGCCCAGCTCCTGAGCAACGGCCTTGATTCCCGGATAGCCAAAGGCTTCCGTTGCAATGGCATCACCGCTTCCGGTAAGGGCGGACATCGCCAGGTAAAGGCCGGACTGCGCCCCCTGGGTCATCAGGATATTATTCTCATCCACCTGACCTATGAGAGGGCGAAGCCAGTAAGCCGCGTAATACACATCTTCCGGTCGCCCCCGACAGTCAAAATAGCTTCTATAATCCGCATCGCCCATTCGTGATGAAAGAGCCTTCAGGGCATCTGAAAAACTGCTCTCCAGATCCGGATGATGAAATCTGTTTAGGGAAAGATCCACGACGTCGTCGGGTCCGGATCGATGGTAATCCTCATTGGGCAAAAACATGCCACTGCCGATATTGCGTCTGTCCTTGCCGGTTCCGAAAATATAGGTCCCGCGCCCAACCTGACCGTAAGCAATGCCTCTCTTCTCCAATTCAGCATAGGCGCGTGTTACTGTTCCGACACTGCATTTCATATCCCAGGCCATATCCCGATGGGTCGGCAGCCGATCGCCCGGCATCAGGGTTCCGTCCTGAACCTGTCCGAGCACCAACTGCACAATGTCTTCAGATTTCGCCATTTCCACCTTTATTGTATTAGTGACAATGTTCATTTTGACAGAGTCAATTTGGAAACAATATAGATACAATTAGTATTGTATCAAGGAGATTTCCATGCCGATCGACACCAGTTTTCTCGTTCTCATGTTCGCGATTTCAATGGTTGGTTCCCCGGGGCCGGCCAATATGGCTCTTATGGCATCCGGAAGCCGTTTCGGTTATCGCAGGAGCGTTCCCTTCCTTCTGGGAACATTATCCGGATTTCTCCTTGTGGGAATAGGGGTGGCAGCGGGGGTCGGCACATTATTTGCCACTTTCCCAGCCCTTAGACATATCTTCCTGGTGTTATCTGCCGCCTATATTCTCTATCTGGCTTATCGGATCGCATTCCAAACTGCCGGCCCGGGAAAAGAAGATATTCAACCGGGCTATCTGGCCGGCTGTATTGTTCATCCGCTGAACCCCAAAGCCTGGGTCATGCTGATTGCCGCTTTTTCACAGTTTGTTGACCCCGCCAACCCCTATTTTGTCCAACTCCTGACGATCCTTGCGATCTTCGGCGCAACAGGCCTTGTTTTGAACTCCTGCTGGGTCTTCGGAGGATCTTTGCTCAACAGATTTGTTAGCTCTACCGCCCTCCTGAAGAGGATCAATCAGCTTCTGGCCGTCTTGATGATTATCGTTGTCGCCATCGCGATGATCCGCTCAGGCATTCTGGTATAAGGATCAGGCGGAGATCCTAATCGGTCTCGCCCGTTCAGCCGGCAGTGTAACGGTGCAGGTTGTTCCTACATCCAAAACGCTTTCTAGGGTGAACTGCCCTCCGTGCAGATGGGTAATCAACTGAACCAGGGTAAGGCCCAAACCCGTCCCTTCGTTTGATCTGGCATAGGATGTCTGAACCTGCCCGAAGCGTGACAGAACCCTTTCCAGATCTCCTTCGGCGATACCGATCCCCGTATCGACCACAGAAATCCTGAGATCTCCGTCTGCCAACCGGTCGGCCCTGACTTTTACAGAACCACCATTTTCTGTAAATTTTACAGCATTCGAAACAAGATTAACCAGAATCTGTTTCAGGCGAGTCTCGTCTGCGTAGATGGCTGGCAGATCTTCCGGAACATGACTGACAAGTGAAACGCCGGCTTCGTTCGCGCGAACCGACAACATCCGGAAACTCGCAGACACAGCGTCTGCAATATTTACGTCCCGCTCCAACAACTCCATCTGCCCGGCTTCGATTTTTGCCACATCCAGTATATCGTTGATCACCTGTAGGAGATGCTCGCCTGCGGCATGAACATCTTCTGAATATTCTTTATAGTTTTCATGACCAAGACTGCCAAAGGCCTCTGATCTCAGAATCTCCGAAAATCCAATAATCGCGTTTAGCGGTGTTCGTAATTCATGACTCATATTCGCGAGGAATTCGGATTTGGCGCGATTGGCCAGCTCGGCTGTTTCCTTGGCCTTTTTCAAATTAAACTCGGCTTCTACGCGATCGTTCATATCGGTGAAAGTGCCTTCGAAATAGAGAATGTCCTCTCCCTCAAAAACCGCATGAGCGTTAATAGCACCCCACAACAAGGTCCCGTCCGCTTTCTTCCACCGATGAATCTGATCAATCAGCAGTCCCCCGGATGCGAGATGCTTCAAATGTTTTTCAGCATCTTCCGGGTTTATATAAACGGCGTGTCGGAGATCCGCCCCCTTCTCAACAAACTCTTCGCTACTTTCATAGCCCAGTAAATGAGCCAAAGCCGGGTTTGCTACGATTAGCTGCCCCCGACGGTCTATCTGGTAAATCCCTTCGGTCGCATTTTCAAAAATTCGCCGATATCGTATCTCGCTTGCTTCCAGTTCCTGCCGCGCCTTATAGCGGTGATAGGACATATAAATAATAGCGATGGCCATCAGGATCATACTGGCCAAAACCACCAGCATATCTCCCTTGAAGGCTTTGAGCTTGTCATACTGCATACCAATTTCCGACAAGGCGAAACTGCCGGCACTGTTGCGAATAATAAGAGCTTTGCCTCGGGCAATACTGAGTCTGTCCCGCATATCGCTGAGAATGACCGAATATCCGTCATAAGATCTTTTTTCGAGAGAGGTTCGCAGATATTCAATATCTCCTGTCAACATAGACAGCAGCATTTCAAGATCATGCTCCCGGGAAACCGTAACGTCAAATCCCAGATCAACTCCTGTCTTCAAATCGGATTTCAAAGTCGACAATACATAAAGTGAGCTTGTCAGCGTCTCCTCGACAACCGGATCCGATTTACCGCTTACCTTTTCGATGCGGATCATGGTGTCGGAGATGCCATCCAAAAAGCGATCAACAAAGGCCAATTGATACAATGCGGGAACCGGAAAAGCGCCTTCCACATCGCTTAAGGTATGTTGGACATAATAAAACAATCCACCGACCAGCAGGATCAAACTCGAAACAAGTACCACAAACCCTCTGAACCAGTGGTCTATTCGAGTTTTCCCCGGATACGATCCGGATTGCTTTCTATACTTCCGGTTATTCATTCCTGATTTGAGCCGCATGACTTGACTGTTTCCGACACATAAATTCCAGGACTCCTGCTCTTATTCTGCAAGCAAAGCACTAAAATTTTGCCTGATCGATCAGACTTACTCCATCAGAAAATCATTAATATTCTGTAATATATCAATATTCCTTGCAATATTACACCCACAGTTTGCTTAAATACCAAGCCTGAGCTACCGACACTGGAAAATCCGTGTCTTTCAAGAGGCTAAAAGGAAGAGAAGTGGTGGGCCCGGCAGGACTCGAACCTGCGACCAGACCGTTATGAGCGGTCGGCTCTAACCAACTGAGCTACAGGCCCACCGGTATGTGTCATACACATCATAAACGCTTGAGAACGCGTTCCGTGACTGTTTAGCCTGTCTTGTAAAAAGAAGCAAATGACTTCGTTTGATTTGATTCATTTTTGCCTCTTCCCCTTGTTGGTGGAAGACAAAAAAGGCGGCTCACCGGCCGCCTTTTCCGGAAACGATAAGATACGATCAGGTATCCAGGAAGCTTCTGAGCTTGCGTGAACGGCTTGGATGTTTGAGCTTGCGAAGAGCTTTCGCTTCGATCTGGCGAATACGCTCACGCGTAACGGAGAATTGCTGTCCGACCTCTTCCAACGTGTGATCGGTATTCATGCCGATACCAAACCGCATCCGAAGAACACGCTCTTCCCTGGGGGTCAGGGATGCCAGAACCCGGGTTGTTGTCTCACGCAGATTCGACTGAATGGCCGCATCAAGGGGCTGAACAGCGTTCTCATCCTGAATAAAGTCACCCAGATGACTGTCTTCCTCATCCCCGATGGGGGTTTCAAGACTGATCGGCTCTTTGGCGATTTTCATCACTTTACGGACTTTTTCGAGCGGCATCTGCAGCTTGACGGCCAGTTCTTCCGGTGTCGGCTCCCGGCCGATTTCGTGAAGCATCTGACGGGATGTCCGGACCAGCTTGTTGATCGTTTCGATCATATGCACCGGAATACGGATGGTCCGCGCCTGGTCCGCAATGGAACGGGTAATCGCCTGACGGATCCACCAGGTCGCATAGGT
>DIYE01000299.1 GCA_002428885.1 Alphaproteobacteria bacterium UBA6062 | reverse complement strand
TGTTTGCCCGGAACATGTTCATTCAACCTGCCGCAGAAGAGCTTGGCAGCTTCGAGCCTGAATTCACGGTTCTCCAGGTCCCGTCCTTTGAAGCAGATCCCGCCGTAGACGGCACTCGCTCCGAGGTTTTCGTGCTCGCCAACTTCGCCGAGAAACTGGTCATTATCGGCGGTACGTCCTATGCAGGCGAAATCAAAAAGTCCGTCTTCTCCATCCTCAATTATCTGTTGCCTGAAAAGAGCATCATGCCGATGCATTGCTCGGTCAATGTCAGCAGTGAGGGAGACAGCGCCGTCTTTTTCGGCCTGTCCGGCACAGGAAAAACCACCCTTTCCGCCGATGCCAGCCGCATGCTGATCGGAGATGACGAACATGGCTGGTCCGATGACGGCGTTTTCAATTTCGAAGGCGGCTGTTATGCGAAAGTTATTCGGTTGTCAAAAGAAGCAGAGCCTGAAATTTATGCCACAACCGGCCGCTTCGGGACCGTTCTTGAAAATGTGGTGATGGATGAAAACGGCGTTCTTGACCTGGATGATAACCGCTATACGGAAAATACCCGGGCGTCTTACCCCATCAACTTTATCCCCAATGCCAGTGAAACCGGCATTGCCGGCAATCCAAAAAATGTGATCATGCTGACGGCCGATGCGTTCGGTGTTCTGCCTCCGATCTCCAAATTGTCCCCGGAGCAGGCCATGTACCACTTCCTGTCCGGCTATACCGCCAAACTCGCGGGTACAGAAAAAGGCCTCGGTAATGAGCCGCAAGCCACTTTCTCCACTTGCTTCGGTGCTCCTTTCATGCCGCGTCATCCTTCCGTTTACGCCAATCTGCTCGGTGAAAAAATCGAAAAACACGGCGTGAACTGCTGGCTGGTCAATACTGGCTGGACCGACGGTGCTTACGGCACCGGTCATCGCATGCCGATTGCCCATACGCGGGCCCTGGTCAATGCGGCCCTTGACGGGACACTGGCCAGCGTGGATTTCGAAAAAGACCCGTTCTTCGGCCTTTCCATCCCCACGTCCTGCGACGGCGTTCCGAGCGATATCCTCAACCCGCGCAATACCTGGGAAGACAAAGCCGGTTATGACAAGCAGGCGGCTCATTTGGTGAACCTGTTTATCGATAATTTTGAGCAATTCACCGACTATGTTGATGAAGATGTGATGAAATCAGCCCCTAAAAGCGCCTGATCTTCAGCAATCAGCTCTTTAAACAGGCCTCCGCTCCCGGGCGGAGGCTTTTCTATAGGGACAGTTTCTGCTCGGACGGTTTGAGAATAAGAATGGCGATCAGAATCAGAAAGACGGCGACATCCCGATAGGCGATATCGAAATAAGCTGACCAGAAGGTTTCCAAAAATCCTAGAAGAAAAGCTCCCGCAATAGCGCCACCGAAAGACGTCAATCCGCCCAAAACCGCAACAAACAGCGTTTTGAGGCCAATGACCAGCCCCATGGTGAAGCTCACACTGCCATAGAGCAGCGCGATCAGGCTCCCGGATAAAGAGGCATAAACCGATGCCAGGACAAAGGTAAAAGCCAGCGTCGCCGGAACATTCACCCCGCACAGCTCCGCCATCCGGATATCTTCCGAGCAGGCCCGCCAGATGCGGCCAAAGGAATGCCGCTTCATCACACCCAGCAGCAGAAGGATCAGGATCACCGACAGGAAAACCGCCCCGATCTGCATGCGGGTTACCTGAATGGTAAAGCTATCGGACGGGATCAGCCTAATGGCCTCCGCAAAGACCGGAGAGAGCCATTTTTCCCGTGAATTATTGACCAGCCGCATGCCCTCTTCGAGCATGATGGACAAGCCCAGGGTTGCAATTATCAGGGCAAAGGCCGCTTTTGGAACCAGAGGGACAATCACCAGCCTCTGTATGACAAAACCAAGGCTTGCCAGATTAAGGCCCGCCAGAAGAACAGCCACCATCACAACAACAAGAACGGGCCAGCTGGTCAGGGCCAGAAACAGCGTGGTCACCGTGATGGTGATATAGGCACTCCACATGGCCATTGCGCCAAAAGCCAGATTAATCCGCCTTCCAATGCCGTACAGAAGGACAAAAGAAACAGCAAGCAATGCATAAATGGCGCTGACCTGCAGCGCGTTAAGACATTGCTGCAGAACATAAAGGCCCTGCATGACATCCTCTTCTTGAAGGAGCACCCCCATAACGATAAAGTAATAAAGAACAATAGAAAGTAAGACCATGAAAAAAGCGTCCGGACTGCTCCTTGCAGCGGCTCTTCTCATTGTCGGCGCCTGTGAAGAACCGGCATCGGGTCCCTATCTGGAAATCACCGGCGGTGGATTTATCTTTAACTACAGGATTGGCGAGGCCTTCTATGGTTTCGTTGCGCGGCCCCTGCGCACCATCCCCGAGGGTACGGAAATTGTCGCAGCCTTCGAAGATCCGGCCGGTGGACAACCCCTGATCATTCGCCAGCAGGCAAAACCCAACCTGATCCAGTACAGCTTCCGGACACCCGGCGTTAAAAAAGTGGAAAAATCCAAACCCTATAAGGTCTCGATAAATCTGATTGACCCCGATACAGGAAAAAGCTTTTCAACACTTGAAAGAAACTTCTCTTCCAGCATCGATCAAAAAGATCTGCCGAACGCCCCCCTGACCACAGGGCCGGGTTATCATCCTTATCAAAAGCAGTAGGGATAACTTTACTGCGCCTTTAAGGCCTCATTCTGGTATTTTCGGCAGGCCGGTGTCGGTGCTTCTTCAGCTTCAAGGGCCATCAGGCTTTGACAGGACATGGCTGACAGGGAACGGACGCAGGACAACGCCTCATCTTTCAGGCTCTTGTCGGTTGGCGTAAAGTTGTTGTGAATTTCCGTGCACATGGTCTTCATTTGTGCAGTAAGCAATTTCTGCATGTCCGGCGAAAGGTTCTTTATCTCCGGATTACTGAGAATACAGCCCTTCATTTTCTGGCAAAAAGCGGCCGATGTCGCCGATAATTCGTCAGCATTTGCGGAAACAATGCTCATACTCAAAAGGGCAAACACCCCAAAAAGAACAGATTTCACCCTTATCCCCCTCATGATTGGAAATCACGGCACCATTTCAATCGAATTTACAGCGTTCTGTCAATCGGTTAGGTTGCCCTCATTCTTAACCCAAAGGAACTAAGCCGACATGCGGGATGCTGTCATTTTTGATATGGACGGGTTGCTGCTGGATACGGAACGGCTTTCCCTAACAACCTACCAGGAAGCCTGTGAGCGATTTCAGACGGACTATGATCAGGATCTATATTATTCGCTGATCGGCTGCAATATGAGAAGAATTGAGCAGGTTCTATCCGGGGCGCTTACCGGAGTTCCGTTTCAGGCGTTTATGACGCACTGGCGGACACGGTATCATGAAGAAGCTGTTGAAAAACCTGTTCCGCTTAAAACCGGTGTTCTTCCGTTTCTGACATATCTTGAGAAACAACAAATCCCCTGTGCTGTTGCCACCTCCACAGCTCTTGACAAAGCCACCCGAAAGCTGACCAATGCCGGTATTATCGGGTATTTTAAAACCTTCGCGACCGGGGATCAGGTTCGAAACAGCAAACCGGATCCGGAAATCTATCTCCTTGCTGCAGAACGACTGGGTTTCAAGCCGGAAACATGCCTGGCACTTGAAGATTCCGATAATGGGGTCCGGGCAGCCCATGCAGCCAACATGACCGTCTTCCAGATCCCCGATCTGGTGCCTCCTTCCGACGCTGTTAAATCCCTCGGACACCGGATTATCCCGTCCCTTACGGAGGTAGAGACGCTTTTCAAATCCTGATCCAGATCTGCTTTTTTAGCCGGTCCAGCCGGATTTAAGCTGGTGGAGGAACCGGTTCCCCGCTATGGATGGACGTCAATCCTTCTGTTTATTCGGCGCATCGTTACAAACCCATGTGGACCATCTCCCTTTCCATCCTGCCTATTTTCCTGCTGCTGATCAGCGGGCATGTCCTGAGACGCTATAATTTTCCGGGTGATAATTTCTGGCCGCTGGTTGACAAAATGACCTACTGGGTCCTGTTCCCGGCCCTTCTGTTTTACCGGACAACCACGGCCCCGCTGGGCGGTGATATGCTCGGAACCTTTGCCATTGCCCTGTTAGGAGCGCTTGTCGCCTGCACCATCGTCGCCGTACTCAGCACTCAGATTTTCGGCATTGCAAAAACGGTTGGCGGCTCCCTGTTTCAGGGCGCGACCCGCCATAATACCTTTA
>DIYE01000255.1:11968-12382 GCA_002428885.1 Alphaproteobacteria bacterium UBA6062 | reverse complement strand
CGCCGCGTCAGCCGCCAGCGGAACAACGATTTATGCTCAGGCGCATTCACCGGGCCTGCGGCAGCCTCCTGCGGCTGCCACCTCTGCACCATCGGAGATACTCGGCAAGGTATCTGTGAGCGGAGGAAACTCCCCGCTCTCGACACCGGTCATTGTTCGCGCCAACTTTCAAGGGCAGGTTTCAAACATCCTTCCTTCATTATCAGGACAGCCTTCTTCATCGGCAAAAGGCGCACAGCTTTCCGTCCTGCTGCAACCTCAATCCGGATCACCGCAGGTATCGCTTCCCACCGCAGCCTTTCAGGGACAGGGTATTATTTCCAGCATTAGCGGATCCGGCAGCGGACCTTCCGTGTATACTGTTACGGTTCAGGCAGGCAGTGTGGGCAGCTTTAGCTATCAGACGACCTCCCC
>DIYE01000255.1:0-11897 GCA_002428885.1 Alphaproteobacteria bacterium UBA6062 | reverse complement strand
AGACGACCTCCCCGCCGCAAGTCGGCTCGCATGTCAACGTCTCCATTTCCGAAGACATACAGGTTTTTCCGCTGGCAAACGCTCCTGCAACCACAGGATTATTCAAAACACCTCATCTACCAATCCTCTCGGACTGGGAAAGTCTTCAGACCGCCCTCAATCACCTGGCGGCACAGGACCCGGCGCTTGCGTCCCAACTTCTGGGAAGCCGAATTCCGGCGCCCAACAGTCAGCTGGGCGCCAGTCTTCTGTTTTTTCTGTCAGCTCTGAATGGCGGTTCCCTCGACAGATGGCTGGGGCAGGACTTCAGGCGATCGCTGGAAACCAGTGGTCACCGGGATCTTCTCGGAAAGCTGGATGAGGATTTTGCAACCTTTGGCCGGTTGACCACAGACAATGGCGGTCAGGACTGGAAGCTCCTATCTTTTCCTTTTTTGCAGGACCAGTATCTGAAGCAGTTACGATTGTTCTTCCGCCAGCATCAGGGCGGCCCCGACAACCCGGATGAAGAATCAACACGCTTTATCATCGAACTGGATTTATCCCGCACCGGTCCGGTGCAACTTGACGGTCTGTTCAGAAAAGCAAAATTTGATCTGGTTTTCCGGTCAGAAAAGCCTGTCCCCGATGACATGCAAAACAGGGTTCTCACCATCTTCAGCGAGAATATGGAGATTACCGGACTAAAGGGACAACTCGTTTTTCAACGCATAAGCCCCTTCCCGGTACATCCAACCGAGGAATGGGAAAGCACCGGCCCCGACAGTATCGAAACCTGAGACCCTACCCCGAATGACTGTGAGACTTCCGGCGATGCATGTCGATGGAGAGGGCATCCATCTCCTGCTGTAATCTTTTTTTCTGCTGCTCCTGAAGAAGACGCAGCCTGGTTTCTTCTGAAATTTCGTATTTTTTCAGATCCTGATAGATTTCAGCAACCTCTTCTTGAGCCTCAGCAATGCGCTGCTCCGCATCCGTGATACTGGCCACCAGATTTTCCCGCCTAACACCTGCCGCTTTTGCATAATTGACATAAGCAAATCGGGTTTCTTCATTCTGGCCGGCCACACGCAGTTCCATCTGCTGCTCCCGATCAAGCTTGGCGAGCTGATCCTGAAATCCTGCCAGAAGGTGCTCCATATCCGAAATGGCGCGACGTTTTTCATCCAGTTGCCATTTGTGGATACGAATCAGGTTATTGATTCCGTTCATCGGTTAGTTCCCCCAAAAACCGTTCCCCTCATACCGCTTGCTCCTGCCCTTCGAATTGCGGCTCCGTATTCAGAATACGCTCTAGTTCCGCATAGCAATCTGCAAGACCGGTATTTTCTTCTTTCCGCTGCGACATAAAATTTTCAAGCAGCGGGTAATAGAACATGGCAGCGTCCACATTTGGATCGGTTCCGCGCCGGTAAGCGCCTAATCGGATCATCTCCGCCATATCCTCATAGGTCGACAAGAGCTGTTTCGCTACATTGACAACCTGATTTTCCTCTTCCGTATTACAGCCCGGCATGGTTCGGGAAACCGATTTCAGAACATTAATCGCCGGATAGCGGCCTCGCTCTGCAATTTTTCGTTCCATAACGATATGGCCATCCAGAATACCGCGAACAGCATCTGCAACCGGCTCGTTATGATCGTCTCCCTCCACAAGAACGGTAAACAATCCGGTAATTGTCCCTTTACCCGGCCCCGGCCCGGCCCGTTCCAGCAATTTTGGCAGTTCACTGAAGACGGTCGGCGTATACCCCTTACTGGCCGGCGGCTCACCACCGGAAAGGCCGACATCCCGTTGCGCCATGGCAAAACGTGTGACACTGTCCATCAGACAAAGCACATCTTTTTCCTGATCCCGGAAATATTCCGACAGGGCCAGTGTCAGGTAGGCGGCCTGACGGCGCATCAAGGCCGGCTCATCAGACGTTGCGACAACGACGATACTTCTGGCCAGACCTTCCGGTCCCAGGTCGTCTTCCAGAAATTCCTGGACTTCCCGGCCCCGTTCACCGATCAAACCGATAATATTGACATCTGCTGCGGTATTTCGGGCCAGCATGGACAAAAGAACAGACTTACCAACACCGGAGCCGGCAAAGATACCCATTCGCTGACCGCGGCAGCAGGTGGCAAACGAATTGAGAGAACGAACACCGAGATCAATTTTCCCGCCAACCCGCTGACGGGAATGAGCCGGCGGTGCCGTATTCTTAAGGGCAACAGCCACACTGCCTTTACGAAGCGGAGGACCACCATCGACAGGCTCTCCCATGGCATTGACCACACGGCCAAGCCAACTGGCGTCAGGATAAATAACCGGATCCTGTTCGGCGATCAGGGCCTTACATCCCATACCAACCCCGTCCAGAGATCCAAAAGGCATCAGCAGAGCCCGGTCATTCCGGAAACCGACAACCTCACACGGTACCAGCGCATCGCCGCGAGCCAAAAGCTCGACCCGGCTGCCAATACTGAGATGTCTTTGAATACCGCCGACCTCAACCAACAGCCCCTGAATACCGGCCACACGGCCATAAAACTGTTGGGAGGAAACCCGGTTAATTTCCGAAATAACACTTAACACAAACGACTCCGACGCAACCAAAAATTCTGTGCTCTAAAGAAGCCGTTATTCTGCCTTCTATCCTTTAAGGATTGGTAAAGGCTGTCTCTAAACCATGCAAAAGGCGAAAAATACCGGTTTTCCGCCAGGTTGAATGCCCCTTGTTAATTTTAGTTAATTTTTTGTCATGGCATTTACCATTTATTAAGTTAAAATGTTAACAATATCGGCTCACAGGAGGTTTATCTCAATGCGGGTATTATTAATCGAAGATGATAGCTCCATGGCACGCGGCATCGAATTGATGCTCAATGCCGAAGGGCTGAACGTGTATTCCACTGACCTTGGTGAAGAGGGAGTGGATCTAGGTAAGCTGTACGACTACGACATTATCATTCTGGATCTCGGTCTGCCTGATATGTCTGGTTATGATGTTTTGAAGAAACTGAGAACGGCTAAGGTATCAACGCCGATTTTGATCCTTTCAGGCATGTCCGAGCCGGATGACAAGGTCAAAGGTCTTGGGTTTGGAGCCGATGACTACCTGACCAAACCTTTCAACAAGGACGAACTTGTGGCGCGTATTCACGCCATCGTCCGCCGGTCAAAAGGCCATGCGCAGTCAACCATTAATACGGGCAAACTGACTGTTAATCTCGATTCCAAATCTGTTGAAGTGGACGGCCAGCGCCTGCACCTCACCGGCAAGGAATACGGGATGCTGGAACTTCTCAGCCTTCGCAAAGGCACCACACTGACCAAGGAGATGTTCCTGAACCATCTCTATGGCGGCATGGATGAGCCAGAATTGAAGATTATTGACGTCTTTGTCTGTAAACTCCGGAAGAAACTGGCGTCTGCAACGAACGGCGATAATTATATTGAAACCGTCTGGGGACGTGGATACGTCCTTAGAGACCCGGAAGAAAGCAGCCACGCAAAAGCTAGCTGATCTTCTTCTTAAACATCTCATATCTCCTAACCGCGCCTGATCCTGTATCAGGTGCGGTTTTTTTTATCTCTGCAAATCAGACAGATCAGGGCATCAATAAAAAAGGCCGCCATACAGGCAGCCTTTATCATTCGGAAACAATCGGTTACGTATTTAGCCGGTCGCAGCCATCATACCGCTGGCAGCTGAGGTATAGACACCTTTCAGCCCGCTGATCGGTTTCAGATCATCGCAAATCCCCAGGACCGTCTCGGCACCGCCCAGGAACAGGGCACCATCACCCGCCATAATTTGATGCATCTGGCCCAGAACCTTGGCTTTCATTTCATGGTCGAAATAGATCAGGACGTTCCGGCAGAAAATCACATCAAAATTCCCAAGAATGCTCAGGTTATCAAGAAGGTTCATCTTCTGGAACTTGACCATGGCGCGGATAGAGCTGTCTATCTGCCACATTTCACCCATCTGCTGGAAGTACTTGATCAGCAGCTGTATGGGCAATCCGCGCTGGACTTCAAACTGGGAATAGAGACCTGCTTTGGCTTTTTCCAGAACTTCGTTAGAAATATCTGTAGCCAAGATCTCGACCCGCCAGCCAGCCATTTTTGCCGCTTCTTCTTTCAGCAGCATCGCAACGGAATAAGGTTCCTGCCCCGTTGAACAAGCCGCATTCCAGATCCGCAACGTCTTTTTGGACGCCCTTGTTTCAAGCAATTGCGGCAAGACGGTTTCACGGAAAATATCAAACGGCTTTGTATCCCTGAAGAAGAACGTCTCATTGGTCGTCATTGCTTCAGTGATTTCTTCTTTGAGCTTCTCGTCATTGCTCCGGCGCAATTCATTGGCCAGATCCTCAAGGGTATTCATCCCCCGTTGTCGAGCCAGCGGAACCAATCGGCTTTCCAGAAGGTAAACCTTCTCTTCCGTCAGAACCAGACCGGACCTTTCAAGAACAATACCGCTTAGGAGCTGGAAGTCCTGAGTATTCATTGAGGCCTCCCCATAATTGCATTTTCAATGGCCGCAGGAATATCCTGCAGCGGAAGAACGGAATTACATAACCCTGCCGTCGCAACCGCGCCCGGCATCCCCCATACAACACTCGTTTGTTCGTCTTGAGCGATAAGACCTGCTCCTTCCTTGGAGAGCAACTCACACCCTTTCAAACCATCATGACCCATTCCGGTCAGGATAACTGTCAAAACCCGAGAACCATAGACGGAAAGCAAGCTCCGCAACATCGGGTCTACCGCCGGACGACAATAATTTTCCGGTGGATTCTGATTAAGTCGGATCACGGCATCGGATCCTTCTTTTTCAACGATCATATGCCAGTCACCCGGAGCAAGATATACCCGGCTTCCGACAACCTTTTCACCATCAACAGCCTCCGCACACGGCAGACCGAAAATCTTTGTCAGATGTTCAGCTAGAATAGCCGTAAAAGTCGCCGGCATATGCTGTGTAATGAAAATCGGCAAGGATATCTTGCCTTTGATTTTTTCGAAAAGAGCAAACAGCGCCTGCGGACCACCTGTTGAAGAACCTATTGCCAGAACCTGCGGCAAAGCCCCTACTGTTGCAGGCCGTAAAACAATCGGTGCTTTCTTGTAAAGCCCCGGCTTTGCAGTCTCTTCCTTTTTTGTGCTGACTGACTGAGCAGTCGACGCAGGCTTTCCATTAACGGCAGATCCGGCCGGTGCGGCCCCCTGGCGACGGCGACGGGTTGCCCCAAGCGCCTTGATTTTCTCAACCAGTTCCCGCTGGAAAGCGTCTTTATCCTTGGCTTCGCGCGTACTTTCAGGCTTAGGAATATAGTCCGCTGCCCCTTTGGCCATCGCCTGCATACTGATATCAGCATTCCGACGGGTCAGCGTAGATGCCATAATCACTTTGACATCTGCGTCCAGCTCAATAAGTTTCGGCAAGGCCGTCATTCCGTCCATTTCCGGCATTTCAATATCCAGAACAACAATTTCCGGCTTGGTTCTTTCAAATTCCCGTAAGGCAAAGACACCGTTACTGGCAGAGGAGACAACATCAATGTCACTCTCATCCTGAAGCCAGCGCGTCAGAAATCCTCTTATGACTGCGGAATCATCGACTATCATTACCCTGTAAGGATTATTCATTGTGTGATCAGTATCTTGATTGGCAGACGCCTCCAGCCCATTCACTAGAGCACTCCCACCTGAGAGAATTTCGCTTCAATAATCGCACGGTCAAAAGGCTTCATGATATACTCATTGGCTCCTGCCGAAATGGCCTCCCGAATGTGCGCCATATCGTTTTCCGTCGTGCAAAACACAACAACCGGATCACTTCCGCCGTCGGTTTTCCTGAGTGTCCTGAGGAAATCAATACCATTCATCACCGGCATGTTCCAATCAAGCAGGATCACATCAGGCATGCCTTCCAGACACACATTCAATGCGCCTTTGCCATCCTCAGCTTCAAGGATATCAAATTTGAGGTCTTCCAAAATTCTTTTGGCGACCATGCGCACCACTTTTGAGTCATCAACAATCAGACAAGAAGCCATGATATCTATCAACCTTGTTAAGAATTATGCCGCTACATTCGCCCCGCCGGCGAAGTCCAGAAGCCGGTCAATTTGGAGAATAACCAGAAGGTTATCCTCAGTCCGGTAAATACCCGATGACACTTCACGCCAACGAGAATCCATCGTTCCCGGATTCATTTCCAGCTTATCTGTTCGCAGGCTGAGAACTTCCCCGACAGAGTCAATCAACAAGCTGTATGGTTCACCGTGATGCTCCACAACCACGCTCATCGGCTTGTGGTCATTTTCAGCCTGCGGCAATCCAAGACGTTTGCGAATATCAATACAGGTCACAATACGTCCCCGAAGGTTCAAGGCACCGGCAACTTCCGGCGGAGCCAGAGGAATATTCGTCAGTTTAACGCTTCCCAGTACATCATGAACCTGCAGCACCGGAATTCCAAACATCTGATCCGCAATGGTTACGGTAACAAATTCCTGCATTTCTTCCGTGTTACTCATTTAGCTCCTCCTGCAGCGCGCAAGGTCTGGGACAATGTGTTCATCAGGGCATCCCGATCGAATTTGGCAACATAGTCGGAGAAACCGACTTTGCGGCCACGATCGAAATCCTGGGGTGTGGTATGGGATGACAGCGCAACAATCGGGGTATCCGCCCAACGATCATCACCAAGAACTTCTTCGGCAAACTGGAAGCCATCCATTTCCGGCATTTCAATGTCACTGACAATAACATCGAAATTTTTGCCCTGGTCACGCATCGTCAATGCTTCAACCGGATTCTCGGCTGTGCTGACTTCGTAACCGGCAACGGAAAGCAGCGGAACCAGCATATTCCGGAAGAACGGACTATCATCAACCAGCAGGATCCGTTGGGCAGACTGACCGCTGCCATAGGCGGCTGTTTCAGTGCTTCCGAACCAATCTCCGAAACATTTCTGAAGATAATAACCGACATCAATCACGTCTGTTGCCTTACCCCGAATAACGGCGCTACCAATCATACCTTCTACATTGGAGGCCATTTCTACATTCAGGTGATCATCGACGATATCGACAATTTCATCGACAACCAGACCCATGGTTCGTTCATTATCACTGAACACCAGGATCGGCTGACGACCTTCCTTGACGACGGTCGCTTCCTCATTGACAGTGACCAGCGGCATGATCTTGCCGCGATACTGAACAACCAGCTGGCCATTGGTGTTTTCGATGGTTTCAACATCGATTTCCTCAAGGCGGGCAACCAGGGACAGCGGTACGGCTTTAGGTTCTTCACCACCAGCCCGGCAAACCAGCATGGCCACTTTGTCAGATTCCGAAGAGACACGATGCGCTTCTTCTTCCACAGAATGGTCTCCCACTACATTTTCACCGGATTTAGAGGCAATGCCATTCGGATCCAGGATCATGATGACGCTACCGTCACCGAGGATCGTATTACCGGAGAAGATCGACAGATCTCTGAGGATCGGCGCCACCGGCTTGACCACGATTTCTTCCGTGTCAAAGACCCGATCGACAACGATACCGAAGGTATAAGCGCCGACCTGGCTGACAATGATAAATTCTTCAGACCCTTTGGCTTCGCTCTGCTCAGCGACTTCATCCGCTGCCGTTTCCAGGCGCAGGATATCGTTCAGATGCACCAGCGGCAGCAGACGATCGCGCAGTCTCAGAACCGGGCTGTCATTGATCATTTCAATGGTGTTATCGCTCCGTCCGTCCGTGGACGCACGCACCAGCTCAACAACGCTGATCTGCGGAATAGCGAAACGCTCTTTACAACATTCAACGATCAGGGCTGAGACAATCGCCAATGTCAGCGGAATCTTGATGGTAAAGGTGGACCCCAGACCCTCTTCTGACTTCAGCTCAATAGTACCGCCGATTTTCTCGATATTGGAACGGACAACATCCATACCAACACCACGACCTGACACATTGGTCACTTTTTCAGCGGTAGAGAAGCCTGCCTTCATAATATAGCTCTGGATCTGCTGGGTGCTCATGCCCTCCAGTTCAGTTTCCGTCGCCATACCGTTTTCAATAGCTTTAGCCTTGATCTTCTCGCTATTCAGGCCACGACCATCATCGGTAATGGTGATAATGATATGACCGCCTTCGTGATAGGCGTCGAGAACAATTTTACCGGTTTCTTTCTTGCCGGCAGCCAGTCGATCAGCAGGACCTTCCAGACCATGGTCCGCAGAGTTACGGACCATATGAGTGAGCGGGTCCTTGATCAGTTCCAGAACCTGGCGATCCAGTTCAGTTTCCGCGCCATGCATGATCAGATCGATTTTCTTATCCAGATCATGGCTCAGGTCGCGAACAATACGCGGCAGCTTCGACCAGGCATTACCGATCGGCTGCATACGGGTCTTCATCAGACCTTCCTGCAACTCGGTCGTTACATGGCTAAGCCGCTGAAGTGGAACAGTAAATTCGTTGTCATCCATACCGCGAACCATCTGTAAAAGCTGGTTCCGGGTCAGCACCAGTTCACTGACCATGGTCATCAGGTTCTCAAGCAGTTCCACATTCACGCGAATGCTCTGATTGGCAAGAGACGTTTCCTTAGGAGCAGCTTCAGCCGCCGCCTTTGGTTCTTTTTTCGGAATAACTTTCGGAGCCGGAGCCGGTTTTTCCGCCTCAGCGACGGGAGCAGCTTCTTCTGCAGGTGCAGCAGCAGCTTCCTGAGCTGGTTCCTCTGGGCCGGGAGCCGCATCAAAAGCTGCCTGCAGATCCTCTTCCGAAACCTCACCGGGTCTTACTTCGCTTTCCGCTTCTGCGGCTTCATCTTCCGGACCAGGCGCCGCATTGAAGGCCGCTTCAAGATCAGCTTCGGACACTTCACCCGGCTTCAGTTCACGTTCTTCGGCAACCGGTTCTGGTTCAGCAGCCGGTTCCGGCTCTGGTTCGGCTGGCGCAGATGCCGCCGCACCGCTTCCATAGGCCACATCATTCAGGCGGGCAATCAAATCAGAGTCGTCCCCTTCCGGCTCTTCTTCTGTCTGTTCCAGAACTTCCAGAACTTCCTTGATCACATCCATCGCTTCAAGAATGATGGTCACAACATCTGCTGTCACCGTTAGTTCTTTATCACGAATTTTACCTAGTACATTTTCACCGGCGTGCGCGACTGCTTCAAGCCTAGGCAGTCCCAAAAAACCGCATGTTCCTTTAATCGTATGAACAAGCCGGAAAATGTTATCAATCTGACTTCCTTCATCAGGATTTTGTTCAAGCTCCACCAAGGCGGCGTCAACAATGCCGATATTCTCGTTGGTTTCAGTTAGAAATTCGCTTAACAGATCATCCATGGTGTAGCTCTCTCCCCACTTTAAGCAGGTCTGCAAACAGTAAATTTATATCACCCAATTTGCGACAGAATGCGCGAAAGAGGTTAACAAGCAGTTACGGTTAACAACTTGGCGAGCAGAAAAAATCGAACTTGAATAAAATTTTTCTCAAATAGCGAAAACTGCTGGAATTCTATACGACTGAGAGTATGGGTATTACAAAGGGAAGAGCTACTTCTGATGATCTTCAGACGCAAAAAAGCCCGGTATTTATAACCGGGCTTCCTGTCGATGTTTAGGCTGATTTAGCGTTCATAACGACTTTATCTTCTTCAATTTCAGAAATTCCCACTTGGAACCCGTTATTGGCACAAAGCGCCATCACATATTGCGCTCCGACATTTTGTGCGGTCAACTCCTCCTCATCATATCCATTGAGAAGCGTCTTTGTAATATCCTCTCGCAAGCCCGCCCGCTGACCGGTTGCGATAAAGTCAAATGTCCATTCAGAACCTGTAACCTGGCCGGAAACGGTCAGATTGCCTCCCCTGGGCAAAGCTCCGGCTGCCAGGGCGACCATATTACAAATCACCTTGATTGCATCTTTGGAGAGGTTTTCAGCACCACCGGCATCATCAGGCCAATCGAGAGACACTTTTCCGTAATTCATAAACTCCCGGCACAGCATCCGGCCGTCCCGCAGAGAAACTTCCGCCCCCATTCCACCTGCCAGGCCGAAAGCCAGGCGATAGAATTGCAGCCTGGCCGCAGCTTCGCCTGCGCTCTGATTAACCAGATCCATGGCCTGGTCGCGCATATCAGCGTTTGCTTCGTCATTCAGAAGTTCAACGCCGTTATTGATGGCACCGACCGGCCCGATCACGTCATGGCAGAGTTTCGAACTCATTAAGGCTGCGAGCTTAAGATTGATCATTCTTTCCCCAATGCGTTAATCCCAATTTTCCGTTACTGGAATGGAACAGTTTTTGTCGTCTTCACAACAGTTTGCTACACTCTTTATGCAACAATCAACCGAGTGATGTCATTATGCTATCGTTTTTTTCCCCGGGACAGTATGTCAGGCATCCGAGCCAGCCCGACTGGGGGATTGGTCAGGTCCAGTCCGCCGTCGCTGATCGGGTCACTGTCAATTTCGAGCATGCTGGGAAACAACTGATCATAGCGAGCATCATAGAATTGATTGAAGTCCGGGAGGACGAATTAGACGTCTATAGACGCCGAGCTAGGGATTAATATCGATGGGCACATCCGCCTCGTTCCTGGTGTCTTCCAAAGCACCAGGCAAAGGGAAACGAAGAGCGCGTTATCAAGCCAAAGGCCGTCAGCCGGAACAATACAATCTGGAGATCATCCGGGAGCTTCTGGGAAACCGATCCAGAAATCGGGATCTGCTGATTGAACATCTCCATCTGCTGCAGGACGAATTCGGCTGCCTGGAAAAAGGACATCTGACGGCGCTGGCCGCAGAGATGAAACTGTCCCTGGCTGAAATTTATGAAGTCGCTACCTTCTATCATAACTTTGTCGTTGTTGACGATCGATCCGCCATTCCGCCCCTGACCATCAAGGTCTGCGACAGTCTATCTTGTGAAATGTCTGGTTCGGCCAAGCTTGCAGAAGATCTGGCCGCGAAATATGGCAAAGATGTTAACGTTACTCACGGTGCCTGCATGGGGCGCTGTGATCAGGCACCCGTTGTTCGCCTGAAGGACCGGTATGTTTCTCATGCAACGACCGAAAAGACCGACCGGGAAAAACAGACTCTTGAAAGCGGTAGTCCTATCCAAGCGAAGGATCATCTCTCTTACGCCGAATATTGCGAACAGGACGGCTTTAAAGTTCTTGATGAGTTGTACAAGAACACCAAAACCCTAGATTCAATAATTAACCAGTTAAAAGACAGCAAACATAGAGGTCTTGGCGGTGCCGGTTTTCCCCATGCCTTGAAGCTGGAAGCCGTGCTTTCCATTCCCGGGCCGCGCCTGATGGCCGTCAATGCGGATGAAAGTGAGCCGGGGACCTTCAAGGACCGACATTATATGAACAGCAATCCCTTTCAGTTTCTGGAAGGGATGCTGATCGGCGCTGAGCTGGTTGAAGCGGAAGCGATTTATATATTCCTTCGGGATGAATATCCGGATACCGCCGCCATTCTGCATCAGGCTATCGCCGAACTGAAAATCGCAGGCCTGACAAAAGGTCGGGACATCCATCTGAGACGCGGTGCCGGTGCTTATATCTGCGGTGAAGAAAGCGCCATGCTGGAAAGTCTGGAAGGCAAGCGCGCCCTGCCCCGCCATAAACCACCCTTCCCGGCCCATGTCGGGCTGTTCGGAAGACCTACCCTGATCAACAATGTGGAAACATTATACTGGCTGCCAGAGATTATCGCCAAAGGTCCGGACTGGTATCAACAGGGCGGCCGGAACGGATCAAAAGGTTTCAGAACTTTCTCGCTGTCCGGTCATGTGAACAAGCCGGGCGTTTATCTCACCCCCGCCGGTATTACCGCACAGGAACTGATCGACG
>DIYE01000357.1 GCA_002428885.1 Alphaproteobacteria bacterium UBA6062 | reverse complement strand
GAACTGCCCGCCTCCTGCAAAACCGGCAAACAGATTACTGACAAGATCCCCGGCACCTGAAAACAGACCATTGACAACTCCCCCTGCTGCTGCTCTTCCGCCGGGAGCCGCACTGAAATATCTGTCCCCAAGTTTCAAAAGATCTTTTTCCAGCGATTTGACCATGTCTCCGGCCTCTCGCCCTTTCACCAAAAAGCGATCAAAGCTGGTGCCCAGTATTTTCCCGAGATCCCCGCCCAATGTTCGTCCAAGTCCGGAAAAGGCTCCCAGATCCCGGCCCAGCTTAGCGAATGTGAACCCTGAAATTTTTTGCAGACTCTGAAATGACACTTCCAGAGAACGATTTTTCTCAAGTAATCTCTCCATTGTCGAAAGCGCCTGCTCGACCGCGACGGAACCATTCTCAAGATCCAGTTTTGCAAGATCTGTTTCCATGTATTGTCCTCAAAAAAGGCGACCCGATGGATCGCCTGCTTCTATTCATTCTGTTTTCGGATCAGTCCCTGCCGCCGCCTGACAAGCCGGGACAGGATTATCATTTCCCATGGGTGAGGTTTTAATCCTGTGAGGCTGGTCAACATTCTCTGCCACTCGTCAGGAGTTCCGGACAATCCAACGTCAGTTTCCCCTCCCTCCTCACACACCATCAAAAACCATTCCCAGAGATACCGGGCAGCTTCCATAAGAACAGGTTCGGGCTCGTTCACCGGACCGGCTTTCCTGCCAAGGGTTTTTGCAACTTGGTCAAGCGCGGCCCGACGATTTACACCATGCTGATTGATGATATGCTGTTGGTGAATTTGATAAGCCAGATAAACCTCCAGCGCCTCCGCTATCCGTCCAAAAAACGGGAACGGTCCTCCGTAAAGCGTGTCACTTGTTCCCGGACCCAGACCTGTTCGCGATACAGACGTTCCGCATTTCCCGCAGTGCAGTCCAGGTTCTTCCCACGATACTTCACCTGTTCCCATTTCAGAGTAATGGCAGCCAATCGCTGAATATGTCGCTCTTCAAGTTCTGCAGCACTCAAATCCGCTTTACCGTCAGCAATCTGCTGATCAATTTGTCTGCGCACAACAGCTCGATAAGCAGGTGCATCAGTCCCCTGCAACCAGATGCGGACTGGCAACTGCTCCCGGCTTACCGGATGCAGTAACGTCAAGACCGCCCCACGTTCGGCACCGGCAGCGACATCCAAGGTGGCAAGATCAAAATCTGTTTCACATATCATGCTCGTTCTCCGATTAGGCTGCTATTCGCGTGATTTGAATGTTGGTTTGTTCCGTCTCGTCATAGAGGGCGGCGAAAGGCAGTGTTATGACGACGGCCTCGTCTCCGCGCACAGGCAACTCGGCACCGGTATACAGAATATTGGGCAGCAATAGTTGATATCGCCCGCCCTCTCCGGCCATCTCTATTTCCAGTGAACTGGACACGCCGTTTACAAATTTGCTGATCAGTGCCGAATTCTCAAAATAGGCCGTCAGTTCGCCGCTCACCCGGGATCGCCCTGCTGAAAACTGATGGGCCGTGTCTGCTCCCAGGGTAAATACGGCGGCTGTGCCATTCTCCACTTTGACATCCACTCCTGCAGCAACAGCCAGAAGGTTGCCTCCTTCCCGAAGGAAGCCCTGGAAACTGTCCATCGGAGCATTATCGTTAGCGGGATCCGGCACCGTGTCCAGGGGCGTATCGGAGAGTGCCATGGTCTTCCCTTTTAAGGAGACTGTTCCCGAAATAAGGCTGCCCGGCTGGATGCTGAACCGCATCTCATCAGGAACGCAACCGGTAAAAACCTGATACTGGTCGATATCTGTAAATCCTCGTTCCACCGTCAGGCTCTGCTCACGGGTTCCGGTTTGCAGGATATTTCCGGACCAGTTACCATAAAAAGCAGCGGCTAGCAGATCGTCAAACCCGCCAAAGGAAAGTTCAAACTCAATGTCCCCGGACACAGATTTTTCTCCAGGGAGAAAGTGTCCCATATGTCGATCATCCCTGATCTCGTCGCTTTCAATCGTTTTCCGGTTGAGAGATAAATCACAACCGCTATGACGGAGTTCTTTCATAGACGGATTGGTTGGAGTCTCTCCAAAGGCGGCTTCACGGATATATGCCAGCCGATGCCGGGACTGAACTGAAAAAACCATTTAATTCTCCTTGAAATAGCTGCGCCAAAAAACAGACAATGGGAAATTTGTAAACTTTAACCCCCCTTTGTTGGGAGCTGCTTCCGTTTTGTCTATTCGAAGGGATAGGCCATCGAATGTGAGATTTAAGCCTGCCGTAAAATGCCTCCGTAATCCGTCGATCTCAGCAAGAGCCGACTGCACATCCGGGCAACGGACATAAATCCGGTATTGTCCCTGATGCTCCCTTTTCGTATCAGCTCCCAGAAACACAGTTCGCACCCGACCAGGGATAAACTCCGCCGCCAGAAAAGCCTCGCCATGTTTAGGTCGATGACGCGTGGACGGGAAAACGATTACCGCTCCTGAATACTTTTGCAGATGTGTATCAAGAGCCGCTTGAATATTTACATAACTCATGAGCTGCCTCCTGAAGAATTCCAACATTCATCGCGCATCACTGATACCAAATCTCGAACAGGATCCCGGCCCCCAGATCCATGGGAGCAACCTGCGTGATAATGAATGTCTTGTCGGACACCTTCAGATCATCCTGGATTTCCGGAACCGCGGTCTCGCATTCCAGCAACCCCACACGAAATGCCTTGTCAGAAATACCGTCATCTTCGATTAGGGAACGACTGGTCGGTGTCGCGGTCTCAATCAGCCGGACAGGAACTTCTGCCGGCGACGCAACAGGAGATGCTCCCGGAACATAGACTCCGAAGCTCTTGCGAACCAGGATGGCTGGCTTGGCAACATCCCCAACCCTGTCATAAAGATTACGGACCGCGTTCCGAATATTCTCAATCTGCATCTCTTCACCCCCTCCTGACATCCGGTAACGCAGGACGGGCACCGATCTGCTGTAGCAGGCGAAAAACAAAACTGGGCTGTCTGCGGGTTTTTGAATATGCTAGCTCCACAGGCCCGGCTTTTTCGCGAATAACCTCTCTTCCCCCAAATGCGAGGGGCGGAGACTTTATAAAATCTGCGGCAACCTCCAAAACGGCTGTTCTGAGTGCATGAGGTAAACCGACCAGAATCCGTCCTTCCCGGTCCGACGCCCCCCTTCGGGGCCAGGCAAGCCCCTGTCCGTCTTTCAGAACCTTTCCCTCATACCGGTAGCTATCAACATAAGCGCTGGCATAGATGAGAGCCTGTTCTCGTTGCGCCTCACGCGCCTCGGCCCATACGGTCAGGCCGAGCGCAGTAAAATGGGCGGCTGCAATCTCAGCGGCAATATAGCTGTTCGCCTCCGAAATACCCGCACCGGTTTCAACAATCAGTGTCATGATGTTCTTGCCTCGTTTGTAAAGGGTCAGGACGGTGCCTGTCACCAAAAGGAAGTGGGATGAGGACTACGCCTCATCCCTGCCTGTTAGCCGGCCAGGCGGACGGCAAGTTCCGGCCTGATCAACTTCACCCCCCACAGGATATCAAATTCCCAGACGACCTGTTTATACTGGCGGCTGACTTCAAGACGGAGGGACAAGCCCGTTTCAGGATCCGTCATAGACATAATCTGATTACCAAGACCATTTTCAGCACTGCTTTGAGCAAGAGGACGATTAGCAAACGCAAAAGCATCCCGGTTAAAGACAAGATTGACCTCGTGACTGGCCAGGAAGTTCAGATCTTCATCCTCGGCAAAGCCCGGCTCTAGTCCCGGTGCAATCGTCAGTGTTGATTCACCGCTGGACAGATCCGTAGCCGCCTTGACCACATATTGCTGGCTGCGATCCTCAATTGTGAACACATCTCCAACGGCCGGTTTTGTCGAGAAACCGTCAGCGACAAGGGTCGTACCACCCGATCCTGACGCAACAATACGAGGTGTTCCGGCAGCCCCTGTCTCGTGACGCGATACATGGTCATCACTATACCAGTTGATCCCGTATTTCCGGCCGATCTCACCTTCCATTTTGGCAGAGATGTCCCCGGCTTTGTCGGCGTCGGCAAACGCAGCGAGGTCAAGTGCGTTGGCTTCTGCATCGAAATTCAGGACGCCATAACGGTTTTCTTTTGGCGCTCGCTGCTGTAGCAGGAGTTTCCGGGCCTGAGTTGCATCCTTCGAACTGGAACCGAAAGGCGTCATACCAGGTGTTCCTACGGTGCCATAAACACCTTTATATTCGGCGTGGATAGACTGATTGACCGCATTGGCCAGCGCGCGAATAGCTGAACTGGCCTGCATCGGCAGAAAGTTATCTCGCCCGGCTACCTCCATCATCTCTTTGTCCGTCAGATGGAAGTTAGCCTTTTTCCAGTTGTTCAGTTCAATCTGTACTTTTTGAAGGGTAACGGATTCGGGGGCGGGCTGGATATTGCCCGGCGTTACATTCTCGGCAGTCAGATCAGCCGGAATAGGAACATCAATCGTATCGCCTTTTTCAGCAGCATACGCACTGAAATTTCCATTGACCAGGCGCGGCATTACAGCCTGCTCTCGCAAGCTCATCAAACCACGGGCAAGGATTTTCGGCATGACTGCCGAGACATCATTCGTCATAAAGCTTCTCCAAGAAAATATAGGAAAGGGAAAACTGAGATGAGGCGCCGCCCTCATCTCTTTAGAAAACGGATACGGTTCCGGCGGCGATTTCCTTGATGTTGGCGTTCACTGCTGACTGATCCTGCCGATTAACGGTGCCTTCGCTTCTATCGGTCCGAACAGGCTTCATACCGCCGCCAGACATGGTGTTTTCCGTAAAGGCAGGTGCAAAGGCTTCAGAGGCCTGCAATTCGCCTATCAGCATGTCCAGATCAAACGGTTGACCATCCTGCGTGCGGCGAGGATGACCTTCATCATCCATAACATGCAATCGACGCTCTCCCTGCTCGTCAACAATGCTGACTCTCTCACGAATATGCGGTTGCAACAGAGCAAGAGAGCCTCCGGCTTTTTCAACAGCCCGATGAATAGCCTGATTAATCATGTGCTGGTCATGACGGATGATCAGATCAGACAGAGCCTTTTCTTTCCCCGCCAGTTGTTCGACCAGCAACGATTTTTCGGATTGTAGTTGATCCACCTCTTTCGCCCAGTCGGCCGGTGCGATACGGGACGCCAACACATCCGTGAGCGAAAAGCCCTCGTCATCAGCGGCGTATAGCGTGCGGAACTGTTCTGGGATATCGGTGAGATCCTTCACGGTTACAGGAAAGTCAAACATTCTGCTCCTCTCATAAAAAAAGCCTCCAGAAGGAGGCTTGGGGTATTGGCTGCGGTTCAGGGGTCAGGACCTGGTCATTGACCTGAACTGTTAAAGGCAAGACTGTCTTTCAAAATACCCCTGCTTCTTAATTCAGTTGTCAGGACATCTCTGTTAATCACTCCTTTTTCTTCAAGGAGCAAAAGATCTGCGACCTCTCGACCACCCCGTCCCTGTCGCAGATGATCTCGGGAAACAACAATCATGCCCACGTCAGAAAGTTTTAGCCACCGGCCAAAGAAAGCCAGCAGGTTATTCAAACTGTCTTCAAGATCAGTCACCATAGCGTCAAGCGGTGCAATCGCTTCAATCGCATCCAATGTCCTGCCGGTTGCCGTTTCCGGTACAGATCCCGTTTCAAACTGGAGGCCAAAAAGCTGGATGGCCTTTTCAAGTTCCGCGAGCTCACGAGCTCCCGCTTCCAGTGCTGCACCGGTGCTTTCCACATAATAATATCGACCGCCGGTATCCGATGTGGTGAGCACTTTGTTGGGGCCGACCTCAATGGGTCCATCAATTTCCGGATCATATCCGGAAGCGGCCAGGATCGGAAAAGAGGCCACATTGAGGGCATTTCTCTGATCGGAGCGGATCTGATAGTGCTCCAGATTGAGATAAGCCAAATCCTCGAGTGGCGGGGCAGCCTCCATAAACCCGACGCGGTTTGTATAGAGGGTGACCAGCGGAATATCGCCAAGGCTGTTTATTCCCTCTTCTGTTATGGACCAGTGCCCTCGCTCATTTTGCTCATGCAGGGACCAGTGATCCGGTGTAATTGTTCGAACACGCAAGGTTTCTTTCCCGCCGATTTCTGTCCGGTAGCCCGATTCTTCGCGGATCCTGATGCGCGTTAAGCGGTGGCCGCTTGCGATCATTTCCCACTCCGCATCAATGAGCCGGGTCGCCGGAATATGAACGGCATAGGGCCGCGCATCTTTTTGCTGATTGCCAACTGTTACCGGGAAATCAACCAATACATGGGAAAGACCGCATACCAGGGCATCCTCAAACCAGTCCTTTGCAAAACTGTTAAGCCCCCGTCCCGTACAATCAGTGTTTTTTAACAATGCCAAAATAGAAGGCGGCACATCTTCAGACGGATTTAAGGGGTCACCAAAAACCCGACCGGTCAGTTTTTTTACTGTTCTTCGATAATAATTCTTCAAGACCGTTCGCGATATCCGATCTCGATAAACCCGGTCGTTTTCTGCGGGATGCCTAGGCAGGAAAATGCCGCTCGCTTCCCGCATCGCCTGGTTTCCTCCCATGAGTGTGAGAGGAAGCCTCCACCGCCTGCTCATGCGCTGATAACACTCTGACGGTTTAGACGGATCCATCATCAATACATCTCCTGTTGTGAGGTAAATCTCTTATCCTGTAAGGCATTGAAAGCCTCGACAACCGCATCAACCTGGTCATCATTTTTTCCGGAAGGAAAAGCAGTCAATTCATTCAGAAAAGCCTCGTTCCAGTCCCCTTTGACAAGAGTGACGTTCCCGGCCTCCACTTGAGCAGAGAAAGGAGCGGCACGCGTCGTTTTGCTCCCGCTAACAGGTTTGGCAATAATCCTGAAGCCGGACAATCGACGGGTTAAAACCGAGATCTGGGCTTTCCCGGCTTGCCCGGGATCCTGAGGTAAAGCAACTATAACTGCCGTCCCGTCCTGCCTGGCGAGATTACAGATCCGGCGTTCAACTTCCCCCGGTGATCCGCGAAATCTCTCCACATGTTCAATATAATAATGTCCCGCTTTGTCTCGGCTGATACGCGCACCGACGGTCCAGTCTCCATTCCCGGCAGCTTCGGCTGTCGCGGCAAGATCCCATCCTCTCGCTGTCTTCGCGAGCACCGGTGCTGCCTGTCTCACATCGAACCAGGCGCGTCGGAAGTAAAGACCAGCCTCAGGCCGGATTTTCCAGTTTCCGTGTAAAAGCCGTTCTCTCTCAACCCTGTCAAGCGCAGCCAGGTTAGCGCGATACCCCGCATCCTTCTCCATCAGAAACCGATTATCCTCGATAGACGCTGCAACGAAGGTCAAGGACTTGGGTTGTTGATCCGGATAGTCTTCCGCCAGATCTTCTCTATCATCTGCCCAGATCAGATCCTCGCCGTCCCGAACGAACCATCGGATCTTTCCGGAACGCTCCTGCAAAGCATAGCCGGTTTCAGGATCAATCCACCAACGGACCAAATCCGCCACCCAGCTGTCAGCATCCGGATTACAACTCGCCCTGACATAAGGACGGATTCCGCTTAGGGACCGGTTCCGGCTCAGCAAATAGAAGAACTGCGCGCGTGTAAAATGGGTCAGCTCATCAAAAGCCAGATAGGTTATTTCAGTCCCCTGCCAGTCGTATCGGTTTTTCTCATGCTCCATAGATCCAAAACTGATCGTCGCCCCGGACGGAAATCGCCAGAGAAGATCTGTTTCCTTCGCGATTGCACCGAGAGCTCCGTATACTTGGCGAGATGCATCCCATAAGCCTCCTTCATTTCGGATCTGCTTGGACGTTCGCCTGAACACCACGGCTCGAAACGCAGAAGTATCAACATGTCGAAGCGGCTCAAGCAGAAGTGCGAAGCTTTTTCCCCCGCCAGCGGCTCCCCCGTAAATGGCAATATCCGCAGCGTTAGCCAGGAAAGATTCCTGTGGCCCTTTCTGCGGTTTAATGTCTGTCATTATCTGGTAAATACACTTTGGTCCGAAATAGAGATTTCAACGTTTTCTCTCCTTTTCCTTGTCGATTGGCCGAATAACGTTCTGGAGCGAACTGCTCCATCAACCAGCGTCGCGTCTCTATCCGCAGCTTGTCGCGTGCCAACTGATCTTTATGATCCGGCATATCAGGATCCTTATTATCGTTATCAGCGATTTCAAGAATTTCACTCGCAAAAAAATCCGCCAGAAACTGGCGGATTTTCTCTTCTTCGGACTTGGTCACTGCAGTACCGCATAGCGGTAACAACCGGCCCGGCCCGTGCGTTTTAAAACTCTCAAGGAATATCTCGTTATCACCGTTTCCGAAAATCTTGTCCTGGAGAATATCGCGAAGTTTTTTTAGACCGTCTATTTTCCTCAGCCTCATTAAATTGATTTCAATAAATACTACTTATAAGAGCTAATTATTTTTACAAAATTCTCTGTTAAGTGCTTTCAAAATGACGTCTTCGTCGAATCATTTTTCTCATATACCGTAATCTTCAAACTCATCCTTGAATAAATAATACTATTATTTTAATATCTTACCGAGCTATACTCTCATGTTACAGCAGAGAAATAAAAAAACCCTCAGCAACTTTCATTGCTAAGGGCGTAATTCTCGACGCTGAATATTAGTTTATACTAACGACCCCGTAATGTCAATACTATTCTCTTATTAATTGCTATTTAAAAAGCTTTAAATATATCTCAAGCCCTTCCAGTAGGTTTTTCTTCGCGAACCCTTTGCGCTTTTGTCTTTCCCGATCGACGTCCCGAAAACTCTTCCCAAAAACAAGAATATCAAGCACGGACGTAACCGAGATATCTCTTGCCGCACTCCTTGCCCAGATCGCAAAGAACTCTACCAGCTCAGAATCCGGCTCCACCCAACCGCGACAACCATCAACCACCGGCTTAAAGCTCTGCGTCTTACAGCCGCTACCAGAGACAAGAATTTGAAATCCGCAATAAATTTTCTGGGCCGCACGACACTCTTCATCAGACAGACTTTCCCAAAGCCGCTTATTTTGCCGTCTGGGTCGGGATGTTTCCATCTGCCCCTCATTAGCCATGAGGTAATCAGCTACTTCTCTAATCGGGATATTGTTATTCGCAACTACGCCGACATCAAATGACCTGCTAAAATCTGCTGCAGACATTTTTTTAAACGTTCTTCCGTCATATACTGTATTTTTGCTCACGACTTCTATTCTCCCGTAAGATCGCAAATCGATAAAACCGAAACAGTGAACAGCCTTCTCCAAAGGGCCTGCCTTATAAGAGTGCAACAGTTCACACATGATCAAATGCCACTCTTTGTAGAAAACAAGATTGCTTACGAGACCCCAACCCCATAAATATGCAACCAAGAAAAACACCAAATAAGGTTAATATAAATCTCGAATATGGAGCATTTTTCTCACAATTATAGTTTTTGTGCTCTTCATTATTCCACCTTTAGGATATTTTAGTATCTCCTGATGGTCAACAGAATTTACGGGTACCGTAAATTTTTGAAATCGAACATAAGAAAAGCCAAGAAATATGAAACGCCTTTGGATTGAAAATAGATTAAAAGAAATTGGAAAAAAGAAGAGCCGTCTTGGCACTGACTTAGGGCTTCCACCCTCCAGAATTTCTGAAATAATCAGCGGAAAACGACGCATACAAACTCATGAAGTAGCACAACTTTCAATTTTTTTACAAATTGACGTAACGACTATTCTCCGGCATATCCATCGAGAGAATCCAAATCCATCAGACCTCCATACAGAGTTAATGCCCGTTGTTGGTCAGCTTGATCAGCAAGAAAACAGTTATCGACTGTGGTCAGCAGAACAGCATTATATCTTCTCTTTTCCAAAGAGCACAATTTATGAGGGTATTATAAAATTTTTACTTGAGGGTACTGATCAAAAGAAGGACCGTCCGCAACTTTATGTCTGCGTCAAAGAGTGCGACCTTTCATCCCCCCCTGCGCACCTTCAGAAAATCACCAGATCTGCTGCCTTCCCCACAAAAGATATCGTTTCAAGAAAAAAAGTGGACTACGACAGTGCACAGGATGAACAAAGCGTCCATAATAAATCGGCCTTCATTATCGCTAAATATCAACATTTCTGAAATCGGCCAATACCGAACATTTTTGACATTAGCGACAACCTCTATTTTCGATTGGCCGTCGGGAAACGAATAATATTTCCGGACATTTTAGCGTCTTCTTCAGACCCGCGCCCTGCCTTTTTCTCAAACTGCATTGTTTCAAGTGCAGCAGCTATTAATCCTGCCGTTTCGAATAATCCGTCATACATGGCGTCTGCATAGGCTTTTTCAAGAAGCTCGGTCACATGTTTCATGAAACAAGCCTGCCTTTTTGCAGTGTCATCTCATTTGCCTCCCGTTTTAGGTGGCCCGCCCGGAATTTATCTATTCCTCTATGCATAGAGCCTGACTGACATTAAGCCTAGGCACTGAGCTACCTCTATCCTGTTTATGAATATCATTTTTTACAAAAGGATAAGAAAAGGCAACCAAATTCACCAAATAGGCATAGAAAAAAGCTATTAATGTGATTAATTGAAGGACAAATGAACACCCTATAGGCGCATACCTCTTTAGTCTTAGCCATACGCAAAACTCATACAAGATCGACCCTTGAAGATTCGCAGGCATTAACATAAATTAACAGTAATAATCAGTTAATTATGGATAATCACATAACATACCATGGTCGCTCGAAAAAACTTCGTCGAAACTATCGGCAATACTCCCCTCATTCGTCTAACCGCTGCTTCCGAGGAAACCGGGTGCGACATTTATGGTAAGGCAGAATTCTTGAACCCCGGCGGTTCCGTGAAAGACCGGGCCGCATTGGCAATCATCAAAGATGCCGAAGAGAAAGGCCTGTTGGAACCGGGCGGTGTCATTGTTGAAGGTACGGCCGGCAATACCGGTATTGGTCTTGCTCTTGTTGGAAACGCGAGAGGTTACCGAACCATCATCGTGATGCCGGAAACCCAAACCGCGGAGAAGAAAGCCCTGTTGCGTTATTGCGGTGCCGACTTAAGGCTCGTTCCTGCAAAACCATATAAAGATCCCGGTAATTATGTGAAATATTCCGGACGGCTGGCCGACGAGATTGCTGCTACAGAATCAAAAGGCGCTATCTGGGCTAACCAGTTTGACAATGTCGCCAACAAAAAAGGGCATTTTGAAACAACCGGCCCGGAGATCTGGGATCAGCTCGATGGCAACATTGACGGTTTTATTTGCGCCGTTGGCAGCGGCGGCACACTTGCAGGAACCGCCGACGCCCTCCGAGAGAGGAAACGTGATATCAGGATTGGAATAGCCGATCCCATGGGCGCAGCTCTCTATCACTATTACAAACACGGCGAACTGAAAGCCGAAGGCAGCTCTATCTCGGAAGGTATCGGGCAAGGACGCATTACCGCTAATCTGGAAGGTCTCACCGTCGATCATCCTTTTCAGATCAGTGATGCGGAAGCCCTCAATGTCCTATACGACCTCAATATCAGGGAAGGTTTACAGATGGGCCTCTCATCCGGTGTCAATGTCGCCGGCGCTATCCGGATGGCAAAAGAAATGGGACCGGGACATACAATCGTTACGATCCTCTGCGATACGGCGCAAAAGTACTTCAGTAAGCTGATGGACGTTGATATGCTTCGGGAAAATGATCTTCCCGTCGCTCCCTGGTTGGAGGGCGGCAACTCATAACATCCGGAGCTGGAAACCATGACATTGCCCCTGTTTAGAGAGGATGCCTATCAGACATCCTGTTCTGCCACCGTCACCGACGTTAATGACAGAGGGGGCATTGTGCTGGATCAAACAGTTTTCTACCCGACCGGTGGCGGGCAGCCAGGTGATAGCGGCATCTTGAAAACAGATGACGGAACAGAGATCGCCATCGCAACAACCGTTAAAGGGGACGGCGATATAATTGTCCATGTACCTGCCGAAGGTCAAACCCTGCCAACTCCCGGCGCCAGTGTAACCGCTGAAATCAACTGGACCACCCGGCACCGTTATATGCGCATGCATACCTGCCTGCACCTTTTGTCAGCCGTGCTTCCCTACCCGGTTACCGGCGGTCAGGTCTCAGATGGCAAAGGCCGTCTCGATTTTGATCTTCCGGAAGCGATCCTCGACAAAGAGGATATCACGGCAAAACTTCAGGCTCTGATTGCCGACGAGCATGATGTTTCATTTGACTGGATCACGGATGAAGAACTGGATGCCAACCCGGATCTTGTCAAAACGCTATCCGTGAAACCTCCCAAAGGAAGCGGCAAGGTAAGGCTGATTAAGGTCGGAGCCGTCGACTTGCAGCCCTGCGGTGGGACGCATGTTAAAAATACGTCGGAAATCGGATCGGTACTTGTTCGGAAAATTGAAAAAAAAGGTCGCCAAAACAGGCGTGTTTCCCTTATTTTTGACGAATAAGAAAATACCTTTATTCCAAAAGCAGAGAAGCAAGCATGGCCTACGCAAATCCCACATCCCTTGTCTCCACCGAGTGGCTGAGCCAGCATATGTCGGCTCCCGACATACGGATCGTGGATGCGTCCTGGTATATGCCTGCAGAAGGAAGAAACCCCAAAGCCGAGTTTGAGAAATGTCATATTCCAGGCGCTGTCTTTTTCGATATCGATGAAATTGCCGATACGGACAATCCCCTGCCGCACATGATCCCCTCGCCTGAGAAATTCTCCAGTCGCATGAGAAAACTGGGTCTTGGAGACGGCAATCGGATTGTTGTTTATGACGGCTCCGGTATCAGAAGTGCAGCTCGGGCCTGGTGGATGATCCGCTTGTTCGGGCATAATGATGTCGCCATTCTGGATGGCGGCCTGCCAAAATGGCAGGAAGAGGAACGACCGATCAGTGACTTTCCGGAT
>DIYE01000279.1 GCA_002428885.1 Alphaproteobacteria bacterium UBA6062 | reverse complement strand
GGGCTTTTATTTTCGGTTTCCTGCCTGAAGAGGTGCAGGGCCGCCATATCGGTGGAGTACCAGTAATGCTCTCGCACCTCGTCCTGGTTTTCAAGCATACAGATATGGCCCACCTGCCAGTCGCCGAATTGGACAAGTTGCTCCAGGCTTTGCCGGATAGCGGATGCGAAGCCGGATGCATTGGCGATATTAAGCGTCCCGGAATACAGGAGTTCGATGGCTTCGTTTTGATAGGTGAGTTCTTGCCGGATCCTGCTTTCCTGGCTGATAATCCATAAGGCGCTGCAAACAAGTCCGCAAAGCAGGATCAGATATCCGATAATGCCGAAAACCTCGAGCTCAGAGCAATTAAACCCCTGCACACCGAAGGCGGACAGGGCCGAAGGAAGATATATGAGGCTGTTAGCCAGCGTGAAAATCAGCAGCCAGAAATCGACCTTATGAAGCTCCATCTGTCCTTTAACGGCAATCAGGAGAGTGCAAACAGCAAACAGGCTTGTGACGATGAGAAAAGACAGGCTGGATTGTTCGTTTGTAAGAGTGTCCGGAAAACGAGAATGCAGGGCCAGAAACAGACTGAGTGAAGCGATGACGATTGTGCTGCCGACAAGGAGGATAGAGGGCGTTTGAACTTTTTTCCTGCCCAGTAAATAACGGGCACAGCATATGATACAAAGCGTCGAAGCTTTGAAAATGCTGGCTGCCAGAGCCCCGGGTTGAACAATGCCGTCAAGAGCGAGATGCCGGCTTGATCGGGATAGGTCAATGAGATGCTGAAGTTGCATTAACTCGAAGAGGGTCGCACCCGTCAGGCACAATCCGATCATCAGGATCAATTGATCCCGATTGGTATAATGATAGATCAGGAAAGCGGCAGAGATAAGAAAACTCAGCAGAACGGTAATAGACTGGATGGCGGAGTGAAAGACAACAGTATCCGGCCAGGTCGGTAGCTGAAACAGATAGTACAGGAAGCAAACAGCAATAGCGGTGAAGACGAAAGATTTGAACTTGCTCGATCGGCTTGGTGCAAAAGGAGACATTTTGCCGGATAAATCGGTCCCCTCTGGATTGCTGTAGGACGTCATGACGATTTGTCCCTACAGATCTATCGTAGCTCTGACCTGATTTCCCCGACCCAGATATTCTAGATTGTCAAAACAGATCTGTTTTGCGAGTTTTATGCCGCGCCCGTGAAAATGAGTGAAGTCGGTAGAGTTATTTTTCTCTGCCTTGTCTTCAATATAAGACGCAACATCAAAGCCCGGACCTTCGTCCGATATCAGGAACTCAATCTTCTCCTTGCTACGTTCAAATTCAACCATTGCATAACGGTTTGAATATTCAGGGCTGGACAGTCTGCTTTCAACTTCGTCATGCCAGCGTCCTTCACCAATAAGCTTGCCTTTCTCCTCAAAACTGATCTCCAGATTACCGTGTTCAATCCCGTTGACCATCAGTTCAAGAAGGCCCACTGCTGCGTCATTGCTGTTGGGGCACATGATAGAAAGGAGCATGGACAGAGACTTGGCTTCTGACAGGCTCTGAAAGGGAAACCGTCCCTTATCCATCGTTTTAAAGGCGCCCATAATGGCGTTCAGGTCTTTTTGAAGCGCCGTTTTCTGACGGTAGTGCTGCCAGCACTCCTCCATCACCTTTTCAAGATGGCTATTGGAAACCGGGTGAGGGATCAAGACATCTGTTTTTTCCAGAATTTGAGGCGATATCCTGGAAACGTTATCTTCTTCATGAAGAATAACGATTGCAGCATTGCGAAGATGAAGACGGTCAATAATCTCCAGAAAAGATTTTTGCTGGGCGAATTCGGAAAAGGCCAGATCGGCAATGACCAGAGAGAACTCCTGGCTGAGCTGATCGGGGTTGTCAAATGCCTCGTCCACTGACATGACGATGTCGGCGTCTGCAAGACAATCAAACTTGCGAACATCAAGAATATGCAAAGCAGCGTCGTAAAGGACGAGGACTGAGTTCTTCTCAAGGGCCATCGGTATTACCCGTGTTTTCAATATAAATAATTGTCAGATCATCATCTGCTGTAGCCCCCGCCCGCATGTGAAAACGTCTGATAAGTTCAGGCAACCGTTCTTCCGGAGCAATATCCTGCTGCCATATTTCATTAACTTCATCTTTCAGACCTTCATCCCCCAGAAACTCTCCAAGCAGATGCTCGACCTCAACCAGGGCGTCGCTGTATAGAATGAGTTTTGAATCGACTGTAAAAGGGATCGTTTTAAGCTCGTATTCCCAATTGGGTCGTAGCCCTAGCGGCATTCCTTTAGAGCTGCACAAGACAAACTGAGGGTCGCTATCCCCATTTTGGATTAAGGGAGGCTGTGTTCCCGCTGCTGCGTAGGATAATGAACCGGCTGCGAGATCAATACACCCGAACAGCATGGTTGCATAGGATCCGCGTTTTAAGTTCTTGTTCAGGAAATTATTCAGCTTTTGCAGTATTTTATCGGGTTCTTTATAGTCTTTACTTAAAGAAGACAACCAGATCTGCATCCTAAACGTGTTTAAGGCCGCGGCAACACCGTGGCCGGAAAAATCAGCAATAAAGAAGGCGACATGCGTTTCGTCAATCGGATATAGACCACCGATATCTCCTCCGAGCTCGGAAGAGGGTTCGTAATGCCATCCGATATCAAGCCCATAGAGATTTCTGAAGGAGGCAAGTTCTTCTTCAGAAGGACAGATGTCCAGTTGTAATTTGCGAGCCTGTTCCAGTTCACTGGCGACCCGATCATGAAAGTCCGTCAGCTTTTCAACGAAGAAACGGTGCTCAAGGTGAACTTTAGTGCGGGCCAGGATCTCGAACTTCTTAATGGGTTTAACCACCATGTCACTGGCGCCGTAATCAAAGGCGCGGGTGATATCAGCCGCTGTATCCCGGCCACTTTGGATGAGGATCGGAATACTGGCGGTTTCCTGGCGGGACCTGAGTTCCTTGCAGAGTTCAAATCCGTCCATGACCGGCATTTCCAGATCCAGAATAATCAGATCTGGTGTTTCCAGTTCAATTACTTCCAGGGCGTCCCGGCCATTTTCCGCGTAACAGATGTTATAATAGCCATCCGTCATCAGGCATGCGCCGATGAGTTCACGTATCAAATCGGAGTCGTCGACAACAAGGATCCGGGCATTTCGGATCTTGATATCATGCCTGGGGTTTTGTTCAGGAGCGTCCGGCTTTTCAGCCTCAAGCGTCACATTGCTCATATCAGGAAACTCGTGCTTAGTGGGCAATACTCATGACTTTGTCAAATTCGGAGATTTCCAGAAGTTTCTCCACCTGACCCTGAGGTTTAGCAAGCTGGAACTGCATGCCGGCTTTTTCCGCAGTTTCAAAGGCAATCATCAACATTCCCAGACCTGCGGAATCAATGGTTTCCAGGTCTTTCAGATCGATTGTGCAGCTACGGTGCTCATTACTGTTTACGAGCTTGAGCAACTCGCGAAAATTGTTGTGATCTTCAAAGGTCAGTTTTTCGGAAAGAGCGATTGTCAATCGTCCATCGGTTGTTGTTACACTGTCTTTCATTTTTTCCTCCTACATCAGAAAAGTTCGATATCGTCGTCATCGTCTGCGGCGTCAGTGCCGCCTTCGTCATTGACCTTCATTGCTTCAAGAGCTTCTTCTCCTCGCAACGTGACAATGAAACGGTCCCTCATTTCGGCAAGCTTGAGAGAGCCAATGACATTTTCAATCCACTCGGCTTCGGTTGGATCGGCGTTAAAGCGATCCGTTCCTTCATCCGTCATGGTTTCGAGCTTGAGAAGTGCATTTTCCAGAACAGACAGGCCGATTGTCATATTTTCAAGGCGCTGGGTTGCCCGATCCTGGAATTGCAGCCGGGTAATAACACCGGCAATATCTTTTGAGATGTCTTTCGAAACGGCTTCTGATGATCTCAGTGCCTCGGTATAGCTTTCATTTTGCTCGATAATGCAATTCATCAAGTCACCGATTGTGTCCTTGACCAGAATGTTTTCTGACAAATCGATATTGGCGACAGAGCGGATCTGCTTATGGCCAGTCCTGACACCGGCGGCGACATTCGAGATTTCCTCCCGCATGGTCAAAGCCAGTTCGTTTACAGACTTTGCGAGATCCTGAACTTCATGAGCGACGACGGCAAAACCCTTGCCGGCTTCCCCCGCGCGGGCGGCTTCAATCCTGGCATTCAGAGCCAGTAGATTGGTTTGCTTGTTAATGCCTTCAATCCCGCCGATAAGTTCTTCTACTTTGACCACATCTTCTGTTACGTCATCGAGGGCGTAGACAACCTGAACACCGTGTTTTGAGGTTTCCACAATTTTATTAATCATGCCGGTCAGATGATCATCGATATTTGTAATGATGTCGGAAAGGTCGATTTTTTTGCCTTCATATTCAACATGCTTGGCCGCGTTGGCGAGGCTCGCTACACGATCACTTTGTTCTTTGGAATGGAGAGCCAGTTCCTGGAAAGTCGCAGAGATCTCTGTAATATTTCCTTCGACGAGGTTAGAGAGCAGGGACATTTCCTCCATAAAGAAATGCAGAGCCTTGCGTTGGCTCTCTGACATGGATTTCCATTTTCCAAGGAGGCTGGCGGCATCCAGGATTTCTTCCGGTGTCAGGACCGGCATGTCTGTTTCTTCAGCCTGAATATTCTGTTCTTCTTCCTTTTCTGCTTCTAGGGGCATTTCTGCCTCGGCTGAAGGGTTATCCGCGTCTGTTTGAGACAGCTCATTGGATAAGGCTTCTTCCTCCAGAAGAAGAGAACTATCATCCGTCAAGGGGACGGCTGTCTCCTCCGGAGGAGGCATGTCGGCAGGAGGCGTTTCGCCGAAAATTGTCGTTCCGGTCTCACTCGTACTATCCTGACTATCCACAAATGCTGCCATTTTACTCTCCTGGGACGGCATAATGTCTCTGTTGCATCATCCGTTCAGATACGGATTGCTTTGGTGTCATGAGCTGACAGACAGTTAAAGATCTCACTGGCAATCTTTCCGATAGGAAACTGCTGCTCCACACCGCCGCATTCGAAAGCAACTTTGGGCATGCCGTAAACCACACAACTGGCTTCATCCTGTCCGATGGTCCGGGCACCTGCTTTGCGCATATTCAGAAGTCCCTCTGCGCCATCGCGGCCCATACCTGTTAAAATGACGCCGACGGCGTTCGAACGGGCAACTTTGGCACCGGATTCAAACAACACATCAACAGAGGGGCGATGACCGCTGACGGGCTCACCGTCATGGAGGCGGCAAATATAATTGGCTCCGGATTTCGCCAGTTCCAGATGTTGGTCACCCGGTGCGATATAAACATGTCCAGGCAGGATTCGCTGCCCGGCAGAAGCTTCGCAGACCGTCACCTTCGAAACGCCATCCAGCCTTTTGGCAAAAGAGGAAGTGAAGCTTGCGGGCATATGTTGGGTTATCAGGACAGCAGGGCTGTTAGGCGGAAGAACCGTAATGATTTCCCTGATGGCTTCGACCCCGCCGGTGGAGGAGCCGATCAGGATAACCTGTTCTGTCGTCTTGTAGCTGCCCAGGGCAACGGGTGCCGTATCGCGGTTGGCGGGTTTACGGGCGGAAATGCGGGCCCGGGAAGCCGCTTTAACTTTGGAAATGATCTCTGCCGCCTTTTTCTCTAGCCCTTCCTGCAGGTCACTGGTTGGCTTTCCGACATAGTCAACGGCACCGATTTCCAATGCCTGCAAAGCAATATCAGCGCCTTCCTGGGTGAGGGATGAGATCATCACCACAGGCATTGGGCGCAGGGATATGATCTTCTCAAGGAAGGCAATGCCATCCATCTTCGGCATCTCGATATCAAGGGTGAGAACGTCGGGGTTTAACCGCTTGATCATCTCGCGCGCCGACAGCGGATCCGGTGCAGCACCGACAACGGTAATGCCCGGATCTGAATCCAGCATCTTCGTCAGCATCTGCCGTATAAGAGCGGAATCATCTACTATCAGGACTGTAATTGGTTTTTTTTCCATCTCGGATTCCCTAGAACAGATCAATCTCGCCGCCGCCTGTATTAACTTCGTCAGGCAGGCGGGAGCGATATTCGTTTTCTTCTTTAAGATAAGTGGCGTCGTCCTTGCGGCGCAGCAGCAGGCGGTCTACTTTTCCGGTTTCCGGAAAGTAATGAATGCGGCGCGGGTGCGGTCCGCCTAAATCATGAGCCTTCGGAACAAAACCTTCGTATTTTAGGTAATTGAGGGCAAACTGGCCGTTCATATCGCCTACACGGACATTTCCAGGCGTTACATTGCCGCCGCCAAACAGTTTGATTTCTAGGCGTTCTCGTGTGCAGCCGGTTTTAAGGATTTCATTGATCAGTGTTTCCATGGCGAAATTTCCATAACGCATGGTCGCACTGACGGTTCCCCAGTTTCCTGTATTGCTTTCCGGCAGCATGAAGTGATTCATACCACCGATCCCGGTTAGCGGGTCGCGGATGCAGGCAGCAACGCATGAGCCGAGAATGGTAACAATCATCTCGCTGCCCTTCTTACTGACATAATGATCGCCTGGCAGAACGCGGATAACATTTTTATCGTGCTTTGGATCGAAGTAGGAGCGTTTACCTTCCTTGATCGCATCCTTAAGCAACTCAGGCTTTCTGCGTTCTTTTTCAGCGTTGGTTTGGGGGGAATGCATGCCGATCAGGCCTCCTTGCGATAGGCGGTTCGTCCGATAAGTGTCAGTTTGTCGATCTTGTTCTGAAGAGACTCAGAATGACCAAGAAACAGCATGCCCCCCGGCGCCAGCATATCGGCATATCTTTTGACCAGCCCTTCCTTGGTCGGACCATCAAAATAAATAAGCACGTTGCGGCAAAAAATGACGTCGTATTTTTTCTTCATCGGCCAGGGATGAAGAAGGTTGAGTTGCTTGAAATGAACCAGGTCCTTGGCGCGTTCGCGAACATGAATCTTGTCATTTTCAACTTTGGTATTTTCCTGAAAAACCCGGGCATAATCCGATGGAATATCCTGGAGGGAATTTTTGGAATAAATGCCGGCTTGTCCAGTTGCCAGCATGTTGGTGTCCAGGTCGGTCGCGAGAATTTTAACCTGCCACTGCGCCATCGTCGGAACCGAGCTGAGAATGGTCGAAGCGATGGAGTAGGGCTCCTCACCGGAGGAACAACCGGCCGACCAGATCAAAACGGATTTATCTCCGGAACGGCGGATCGGGTCATTACAAATGGTTTTCAGATGATCCGTCAGGAAGTCGAAATGGTGGCTTTCCCGATAAAATTTGGTGAGATTGGTGGTGATGGCATTCACCAGAAATCCGGTTTCCATTTCGGATTCCTTGGAGTCCAGTAACGAGCAATATTGCGCAAACGACTGCATTCCGAGTTCCCGGAGCCTTCTGGCCAGGCGGCCATAAACCATTTCCCGTTTATGGTCCCCGAGAACGATCCCGGTAAGCTCCCGTACTATATTCGTCAGCTTCTTGAACTCTGCGTCTGTTAGTACGAACTCGTTACTGGCAGAAGATGTCTGGCTTGATCGTGTCATACTCGTTTTCCGAAAAGGCCCCCCCTTCAAACACGAAGGAGGGGGAATGCAATCAGAACTTAGAACTCACTCCAGTCGTCGACGGCAGCAACCGCGCCGCTGGTCATCGCCGGAGCGGGAGCAGCCGCAGCCGCGGGAGCCGCTACCGGAGCCGGGCTGAAGGCCGGTGACGGTGTATGACCGCCGGAAATGCTTGCCTTTTTCCCTTTGCCTGATTTGTCCAGTTGGAAGAAGGAGACACGATCCCTCATGCTTTCAGACTGTTCCTGCAGGGTGCGGGAGGCGGCAGCATTCTCTTCCACCAAGGCCGAGTTCTGCTGGGTCATTTCATCCATCTGCGAGACAGAACGATTGATTTCCTCGATACTGGTGGACTGCTCATTGCTGGCAGCCGCAATCTCGGAAACGATATCGCTGAGGCGTTTAATGGAATCGACGATCTCCGTGAGGGATTCACCGGCATTTCCGACGAGCTGCACGCCGTCTTTCACCTGGGAGCCGCTGTCGTTGATAAGACCTTTAATGTCCTTCGCTGCCTGAGAGGAGCGTTGGGCGAGTGTTCCCACTTCCGCAGCCACAACGGCGAAACCTTTGCCAGCATCACCGGCTCTGGCTGCTTCAACAGCCGCGTTCAGAGCAAGCAGGTTGGTCTGGAAGGCAATCTCATCAATGACACCGATGATATCGGAGATTTTCTGTGATGAATCTTCAATGCGGGACATGGCGTCAACCACTTCTCCGACGACTTCACCGCCTTTGACCGCCACATCCCGGGCGGAGATGGACAATTGATTGGCCTGTTGAGCGTTTTCGGCATTCTGCTTAACAGTGGACGCCATCTCTTCCATGGCCGCCGCTGTTTCTTCCAGATTTGAAGCCTGCTGTTCTGTCCGCTGGGACAGATCCATTGTGCCGGTATTGATCTCCTGAGCTGCATTGGCAACTTCAGAGGCTGCGCCGGTGATATCGGATACAATCTCGGTGAGCTGTTCTGCCGTTTCGTTGGCATTGCTTTTCAGTGTATCGAACAAACCGTCATAGTCTTTGGTGATCCTGCGTGTCAGGTCACCGTCAGACAAGGCGGACAGGGATGTTCCGACATCTTCCATGGCGTCTGAAACTGTGCCGGACAGACTATTGATCGCTTCAGACAGTTTCAGCATAAAGCCGTCTTTGCCCTCGAGTTCCAGCTTGGTGTGAAAGTCGCCGGCGACAGCGGCAGTAACCACAGTATCGATTTCTTTTTCGATATTACGTTCCGCGGTCACATCAGCCCATTCCACAACTGTACCAATCCGTTCGCCATCGTCCGACAGGACCGGGCTTGCGATGAGGTCATAATCCCGTCCACCGATAACGATACTGGTCTCGGTAGCGCTGTTCAGGCGGTCGAGAATACCGCGCTGATGGGCCGGGTTTTTGTGGAAGATGTCAATGTTGGCACCAACAATCTTGCGGGCATCAAACTGCGGCAGATCTTTTTTCATATCTGCATCATTATTGACCAGCATTTCGTTCATCGTGTCGTTGATGTAGACGATGTTATAGTCGGCATCCGCCACCATCATGTTGGTGGAGCAATTGTCCAGGGCGGACTTGATCCGCGAGTTTTCGTTAGCAACGCGACGTTCTTCACGCTCGCGTGTCAGCTTCTCGGTTACGTCTTCCCATTCGAAGACAGTGCCGATCCGGTTCCCGTCTGAATCGATAATCGGAGAGACAACCAGATTAAAGTTCAGGTCACCGATTTCAAGCTCTGTCTCCAGCGGTGTTTTCATGCTTTCAAGGGCGTGGCGCTGGCAGGAAGGATCATTGAAAAAAGTGTCTGAAGCCGATCCGATAACAGCGGAGGCATCGAATCTTGGCAGATCCTTCCGTAAATCAGATTCATTATCCTTCAGCATTTCAGCCATCGTTTCATTGACATAAACGATGTCATAATCCGCACCGGCAACCATGACATTTGTCCGACAATTATCCAGTGCTGATTTGGTTCTGAGATTTTCATTGGATTGCTCGACAATCTGACCAAGGGAACGGCCGAGTTCACCGATTTCATCTTTTTTATCGACATTTGGAATGTCTGTGTTTTGGCCGTTGGCAATGGCATTTACGCTTTCCACCAGACCCTTTAATGGAACGATGATGGACTTCGCTGTGAAAAAGGCGATAACGGCGGAACAGCCAAGGCCGACTGCCAGAAGGCTCCACAAGAGAATAATCAATGAATCTGCCTGATCCGTTACGGCTGTCATATCTTCTGACAGCAGAATCCGTTCGTTGGTGGCAAGGCCTCCGCTAACGGAACCATCTGCCTGTTTTTTGCCACCAAGAATTTCCAGGAGGATATTGGCGCGAGGCGCTGCTTCCGTAATCAGGTAGTGGGCTGCCATATTCCATTTTTTGGATTGGCGGATCTCCACAGCCTTATCGGCAACTTTTACATACTCCTCCTCAAGCGTCATATTCTGATCGAACAGGGTTCGCTGGGCAGGCGTCATCAGATGCCGGTCTGAGGCAAGCTTTTTATAGACTTTTTTCAGCTTTTCTTCGGTTTTCTTGAAGACTGCAAGAGCGCCCGGTGTTCCTTCCAGAAGATAGGTGTTGAGGGCTGCCTCGTTTTTAAGAAGAGCCGCTTCAGTCTGTGCGAGCTCTACCATTATTTTCCTGTTTTCAACAGAGAGCGGTTGGCTGTTACCAAGAGAGATCATCTCATCGAAGTTGATAACCTGTTCTTCAACCACAGGAAGACCTTTGTCATGCACAAGCGTAATATCGGGACGTTGAGCCGGACTGTTTGCTGTATCTTCGACAAGTTTCTGTGCTGTTCTTAATTCAGCGAGAACCGTTTTGAAGCGTTGCCATTCAGCTTTCTCAGCGGCCGGCCAATCTATAGAAAACACTTCAACTTCATTTACGAGGTTGTCTATGCGCCCCCAGGTTGCGGATCTGAGCGTCTTAAAATGTTCAGACCCTGAAGCCATCCAGCCCCTGAGGTCAGCCAATGTCTGTACAAGTTCCTTTTCAATGCCCGATGCGGCATAGACCGTCGGAAGCGTGACTTCCTTTGCCTCATGAATGGCATGCTGCTGGGTCGTTGCGTCTTTAACTGTCAGGCCGACAGCGAGGGCGAGAACGAAGGCGACAAACGCGAAGCCTGCGATCAGCTTGGTTTTAACGGTCATATCGGGGATGAGAGATTTTTTCCGGCTGTTACCAGCATTCTGTGGTCCGCCGGATGTAACGGTAACATCTGTCATGTTTATGTTCCTCAACTTCAGGGTTACTACGCTGACAGGTCTTCAGCGGACTCAAGGGTCTGTTCAATGATTTCGGATTTGAACAGGCTGGCAGTATCCAGCAGGGCAACCATGCGTTCTTCTGCTGTGACAAGGCCGATAATATGTTCACCGTCTTCCCGGTCATCCATGTCCGGAACATTCCGGATCTCGCTGCTGTCGACAGTGAGAATGTCTGACACGCGATCGACCAGAATTCCGATAATCCGGTCACCGACGGCAATGATGACAACCACATGAATGTTGGTTGCTTCGGTTTCGCCCTGATTGAACCTCGATCTGAGGTCAAAAATCGGGACGATGATGCCGCGGAGATTAAGAACTCCGCGCATATAACTGGGTTGATTGGGAAGGACAGTAACCTCTGTCCACGCCTGTATTTCACGGACTTTCATGATATCCACGGCATATTCTTCGTTTCCGATAGCAAAGGTCACGAATTGCTGGGTTCCGGTTAAGGATGTTCCTTCCTCACCCGGTATTTCACTTTCTACCGGCTGGTCTACAGCCGGAGCTGATCCTGTTTCCATTTGTGCAGCTTCCATGTGTCTATCCTATTGGTGAAGGCTGTATGTCTGAGGGGTCTGCCGAAGCGATAACAGCGGTCTCTGCGGCTTCGGCCTCCTCCGTATAATCGTCCTCGGCAGGTGTGCTCTCGAAAGCCGGAGCGCCACTACCGATCAGTTTCTGCGACAGGCAATAGAGGGCTTCCACATCAAGGATGGGGGCCACCTTGCCGTTTCCGAGGATGGTTGCAGCGGAGATGCCGGGGACCGGCTTGTAGTTGCTCTCAAGGCTTTTGATCACAACCTGTTGCTGGCCGAGAAGCTGATCGACAATAATCCCGACAGTGCCGAACTCTTCGCTTTCCACCAGAACGACCAGGGCTTTGGCCGGGTCAGGTTCCGCATTCGAGATCGAGAAGATCTGATAAAGGGAGCATAAAGGGATATACTCACCGCGTATGCGGACAAGATCCTGTCCCGTCGGAAGCCTTTTCAGGGCATCCCTGGGCGGCCTGAAGCTCTCCACGATATTCGGTATCGGGATCACGTATTTGGACTGGCCAACTTCAACGATCATGCCATCCATGACAGCCAGTGTCAGGGGCAGGGTCATGGTGAAGCGGGATCCCTTGCCAGGGTTGGACTGAATGGATACCCGTCCTCCCAGAGCCTGGATATTCCGCCGGACCACATCCATACCGACACCCCGGCCGGAAACATCGGTCACTTTCTCGGCTGTGGAGAAACCCGGGGCAAAAATCATGTTATCGATTTCATCATCGGAAGGCGTTGCATTTTCAGCGATAAGGCCGCGTTCCCGGGCGCGTTTTAGAACCGCCTGGCGATTGATGCCGCGACCATCGTCAGAAATCGTAATGACGATCCGGCCGCCACGGTGTTCGGCGGACAGAGTGACATTTCCTTCTTCCGGTTTTCCCGCGGCCAGTCTTTCTTCCGGTGATTCCAGTCCATGGTCCAGGGAATTCCGGATCATGTGAGTGATCGGGTCACTGATTTCCTCAATGACTGTTTTATCGACCTCTGTATTTTCACCAACCGTGGTGAGTTTGACTTTCTTTTCAAGTTTGCCGGACAGTTCCCGCACAAGCCTTGGCATCCGTGAAAAGACGGATTTTACGGGCTGCATGCGAATAGCCATGACGCTTTCCTGCAATTCTCGTGTATGCAGGGCCAGTTCTTCGAGGCCGCGTACCATGTTCGGAAACTGCTCGGTCGGCAGTTCGTTGGTCTGCTGTGAGAGCATGGATTGGGTTATCACCAACTCGCCCACCATATTGACCAGGCGGTCGATCC
>DIYE01000126.1 GCA_002428885.1 Alphaproteobacteria bacterium UBA6062 | reverse complement strand
GAGGCGATTGCGGACCCATCCCGTCAGGCCGAGACGGGTCGCGGTCTCTATGGTCCATGCCCGGTAGCCGACGCCCTGAACGCGTCCCCTGATACGGGCATGGATGCTTTTCATTGGTTATCCTTGAGAAGACCTATTCGAATTCGAGGATAATATCATCAACGGCCAGCGTATCGCCAGCACCGGCTTTCACAGCAGCGACAACACCGTCCTGCTCAGCCCTCAGGATATTCTCCATCTTCATGGCTTCGACAACCGCCAGCGGATGGCCTGCCTTAACCTCGTCCCCTTCCTGCACATTGACGGAAACGATCATGCCAGGCATCGGACACAGCAGATATTTGGACATATCCGGTGCAACCTTGACCGGCATCAGCTTGGCAAGTTCCGCAAGACGCGGGCGACGGACAGCCAGATCCACAACAGCACCGCCGTGGGTCACCCGGACAGCACCGCGAGTGATCTCGACCAGCGCGACAACGGTTTCCCCATTGATCTCGGCCTCGATCCGGCGATCCCCCGGCAGCCACTCTGAATAAACAGTCAGGCTTTTACCGCCGATGGTCACATCCAGCCCCGCATCCCTATCGGCAACAGAGATCTCCGTATGGCGATCCAGTCCTTCACTGACAACCCAGTCACTGCCCGCACTTTCAACCATACCCATGATCTCACGGGTGGTTTGCCTCAGGTGAACCAGCGTCGCCATGGCAACCATGTTGTTGTAAGTGGCCTCATCCGCTTCCACACCGGTAAAACCTTCCGGATATTCTTCGGCGATAAAGCCTGTGGTCAGGCGGCCTTCCTTGAAACGCGGATGATTGCAGACCGCGTTGAGGAAGTTGATGTTGTGGGCAATCCCCTGCACCTCATAGGCATCCAGCGCCTGGCTCATCCGCTCAATGGCGGTTGCCCGGTCCGGACCATAAGTACAAAGCTTGGCGATCATCGGATCATAGAACATGGTGATCTCCGATCCTTCGGTCACGCCTGTATCCACCCGCATATTCTCCCCTTCCGGGGCACTGTAACGACTCAGGCGACCAATGGAGGGCAGGAAACCGCGATACGGATCTTCCGCATAGAGACGGCTTTCAACAGCCCACCCGGTCAGTGTCACGTCGTCCTGGCCGATGGTGAGCTTTTCATCATTGGCGACCCGGATCATCTGCTCCACCAAGTCAATACCGGTGATCAGTTCCGTGACCGGATGCTCCACCTGCAGACGGGTATTCATTTCCAGGAAGTAGAAATTGCGGTCCGCACCAACGATAAACTCAACCGTACCGGCGGAGTGGTAATCCACTTCTTTGGCCAGCGCCACAGCCTGCTCACCCATGGCTTTACGGAGTTCTTCATCGAGGAACGGGCTCGGAGCCTCTTCGATTACCTTCTGGTGACGCCGCTGGATGGAGCATTCCCGCTCACCGAGATAAATGCAGTTACCATGCTTGTCGGCCAGAACCTGTATCTCAATATGGCGCGGATCGACCACGAATTTCTCAATAAAGATCCGGTCGTCGCCAAAGCTGCTGATGGCTTCGTTCTTGGCGGACTGGAAGCCTTCCCGGGCTTCTTCATCATTCCAGGCGACGCGCATACCCTTACCGCCGCCACCGGCGGAAGCTTTAATCATCACCGGATAACCGATATCGGTGGAGATCTTCACGGCATGGTCAGCATCGTCAATCAGATCCATATGGCCCGGTACCGTATTCACACCGGCTTCATGAGCCAATTTCTTGGATTCGATCTTGTCGCCCATGGAGGCGATGGCTTTTTTACCGGGACCGATAAAGGCGATTTTTTCCTTGGCCAGGGCATCGGCAAAGGCCTGGTTTTCAGACAGAAAACCATAGCCCGGATGCACGGCTTCCGCGCCGGTTTCCTTACAGGCCTTGATGATCTTTTCAATGATAAGGTAGCTTTCCGCGGCTGCCGCCGGGCCGATATGAACGGCTTCATCGGCCATGCGCATATGCATGGCCCCATCATCCGCATCAGAATAAACGGCCACGGTCTTGATGCCCATATCGCGGGCTGTACGGATCACACGGCAGGCAATTTCGCCCCGGTTGGCGATCAGGATTTTCTTGAACATTCTGGTTTCCTCCCTCGCCTTAAAGCGGAATGTTGCCGTGTTTTTTCCACGGATTTTCTAGTTCTTTATTTTTCAGCATCTTAAGCGAGCTGGCTACCCGGTGACGGGTATTGTTCGGCATGATCACGTCATCGATAAAGCCGCGATGGCTGGCGATAAACGGATTGGCAAAGCGCTCCTGATATTCATCGGTACGTTTCTGGATTTTTTCATCATCCCCGATTTCGGAGCGGAAGATAATCTCCACCGCACCCTTTGCACCCATCACGGCGATTTCAGCAGACGGCCAGGCGTAATTCACGTCACCCCTGAGATGCTTGGACGACATAACGTCATAGGCACCGCCATAGGCTTTACGGGTAATCACCGTCACTTTCGGAACGGTCGCTTCTGCGTAGGCATAGAGAAGCTTGGCACCATGTTTAATGATCCCGCCATATTCCTGGGCTGTCCCCGGCAGGAAGCCAGGCACGTCCACGAGGGTCACAATCGGGATATTAAAGCAGTCACAGTAGCGGACAAAACGAGCCGCCTTGCGGGAGCTGTCGATATCCAGACAACCGGCCAGAACCATCGGCTGGTTGGCGACGATCCCAACGGTCTGTCCATCGATACGGGCAAAACCGGTCAGGATGTTTTTGGCATAATCGGGCTGGATTTCGAAGAAGTCCCCTTCATCAGCCAGCTTGGTCACCAGTTCCATCATGTCATAGGGCTTGTTCGGATTATCCGGAACCAGCGTGTCGAGGGACGGCTCTTTGCGATCCGGATCATCAAAGCTTGGACGGATAGGAGATTTTTCCCGGTTGGATGCCGGCAGCATATCGACCAGGCGGCGAACCTCACTCAGGGCTTCCACATCATTGTCATAGGCGTTATCCGCTACGGAAGATTTACTGGTATGGGTACCCGCACCGCCCAGCTCCTCCGCCGTCACGGTTTCATTGGTCACGGTTTTCACCACATCGGGGCCCGTCACGAACATGTAGGAGCTGTCCCGCACCATAAAGATAAAGTCGGTCATGGCCGGAGAATAGACCGCACCGCCCGCGCAAGGTCCCATAATGACAGAGATCTGGGGGATCACACCGGATGCCATAACATTCCGCTGGAAGACTTCCGCATAACCCGCGAGACTGTCGATCCCTTCTTGGATCCGGGCACCGCCGGAATCATTCAGGCCGATAATCGGCGCGCCGACCTGCATAGCCTTGTCCATGACTTTACAGATCTTCTTGGCGTGATATTCAGACAGGGAGCCGCCGAATACCGTGAAATCCTGGGAGAAAACAAAAACCAGCTTTCCGTTGATGGTTCCGTGACCGGTAATCACGCCTTCGCCGGTGATTTTCTGGTCTTCCATGCCGAACTCAGTACAGCGATGTTCGACAAACATGTCCCATTCCTCGAAGGAGCCTTCATCCAGCAGGAACTCAATTCGCTCCCGGGCGGTAAGCTTGCCTTTTGAATGCTGCGAGTCGATGCGTTTCTGCCCGCCCCCGAGGCGCGCCACAGCACGCTTTTCTTCCAGTTTTTGAATAATGTCTTTCATTTCAACTCCCTGACGTCCGGCTCCTGTCGGTCCGGTCTTTTGTCACTGGTCACATAGGGTTAAAAACTGAATAGCGGCTTTCAGACTTTGCTTATTATTTTTTCTTCGCAAGGTCGCTTCCGCGTCTTCTCCCCACTCTTCTATAACATGGGTTTCGTCCAGTTCACTGATATCAAATGCCTGATCCGCATCCAGATGACCATTCATCACCGCCAATGTCACGACCAGTGAGCCTGTCAGACTCACAATCATATGCAGTGCGGCAAGCTGCAAATCACTCTGTCCGGCAATGATCTTCCGAAAAACGCTCAGTGTCTGATCATTTTGCTTCACATGGGACAGACCGGTTGTCGTTGTCAGCACAATGTCATAATGGTCTTTCAGCCAGGCGAGTAACGGATCCCAGGCTTCTGACTGTTTCTTTACCAGATTTTCCGGATAAGCCGCCCGGTAACAGACAAGATCCGTCCCACCATAAGCACTGATTTCATCAATAACGGCATCCCGCTGCGTCGTCACCCGATCAATGGCGGTTGCCGCAAACTGCATGAAAGGCATGCTGGGCGGATCAATAGTTTCTTCCTGTGCATCCCATTCCCCGGCAATGGCTTTTGC
>DIYE01000237.1 GCA_002428885.1 Alphaproteobacteria bacterium UBA6062 | reverse complement strand
GGCCCCTCCCTAAAACCCATAAAAGCTTCCCCGGCGCGGAGCGCACGGATTACGGAAGGCGAGCATGGATGAAAAGGGGGTAGAGCGTGCACAGCGACATGCGTTTTTACGATTTTTGCATTGGTATCACAGATCGGGATTTAGCGGAGCTTCAGCTAATGAAATCAGGCGATCAAATAGCCGATGCAGCAATGATTGGGCGTCTCGTGAGGGCGGCAATCGAAACACACCGCGAAGAGCGGTTAGCAACAGAAGAAATGGAGAGAAGATAATGGAAGTTGGGCATTTAGAGCGCATTGATAACGAGACGCGCCCCACGGTTTACATGGGACAGATTGCCATGCAGGGTGCGCAGGGAGATATCGCCCTTATCCCGCGCCGCGACCGGCGCTCTGATCGGTCACCGGACTTTGATGTAAAGATCATTGCACCGGGTCGCGACTGGATGATTGCCGGTGCGGCATGGATAAAGCCGTTCAAGGATGGCTCAGGCGCGTTTTTCTCGCTCACAATTGATCACCCCGGCCTTTCGCAGCCGATCTATGTATCGGCGTTCCCGGATGACGCCGAGAAGCAGCCGAAAGAGGCGGAGCACCCGATCAACTACAGCATCGTCTGGGGTCGCCCTCGTCGTAATGGCCCGGTCGCCGCTGACCCTGTGATGGCTTCGGACAGTATCCCGTACTGATGGGCGGGAAAGCGCAAATACCAAGGTACGATTACTTGGCCTCCATTAATGAGAGCGGTTGGCTGGAAGTTGGCGTTATCGCTGTTGATAGTGGTCAGATAAGCATAGCAGACGCCTCTATGACCACCCGCAATCGAAACCGTCATGGTATCAATATTGGCGGTTTCGGGAGCGATGGCTCTTATCCCGTCCAAGTAAAAATGGGGGAAGATGGCCTCATAAGTGAGGCCAGAATAGTTTTTGAAGAAAGCTCGGTTTGAAGGGGTATTTGTCTCCCTTCTTGAGATTACTTTTCCAGTGAAGCGGTTGCAGATTTTTCATGTGATCGCTTCCGCCTTTTGCAACGGGTTTTATATGATCTATCTGCCAGCCAAATTCGGTTTGCTTCCCATAATCATTAAGATGGATTTCCATCCCATAGATATCCTCACGGATAATGTCTGGATCGTACCCAAAGCCCTTTTTCTCCGCCTTCGCCCAAACCTTCGTTACGTGATCCCAACGTGCTTTAAGCCGGGGGCGGTCTTTCTTTGATCGTGACATGAGCTCTCCTTCAATCAAGGCGAGAGACTCATGACAATAAAACTCGAAAGAGTCAATGCGTCAAAACAACCAGAGGGGGTCCTTGTAACACCCCCCTCTAGAAATACACGGAATAGAATATGGACATTCTTCACCAAGGATTTGATGGTTTAGATATAGCCTTCGCGGGTGCGCTCCCGAAAGCGTTGCAGGCAAAGCTTGAGAAAGCGAAGGAGAATGCATCTGTCACCATGGAAGACGAATATTGCGAGCTACGCGGCGTTGATTGCTGGGTCAAAGGAACGGGTCGGGCGGTGGGGTATGCGTATGTACTCAACACGGGGCCGGACGGCGAGGTATGGGCCTTTAAAAAGAACGATGATGTCATGCAATGGAACGTCCATGTGTCCGTTCGGGCTCTTCAGTTGGCCGTTCATGGCCTCGAACAAGTAAAGGCTCGTCTCTTCGATACGTTACGAAGGTGGTCCTGCCAAATTACCGACGAAAGCGTGTCGCGGGTAGATTATGCACTGGACTTTGTGAAAGCTGATTTTCAGCCTGATAGCAAGAATATTATCTGCCACTCTCATAGCTCAAAAAGAGATCATTTTGATCAGGAATTTTTCACTGATCAATTCACCCGCGGCAACCGTGTCAGTACCGTAACAATCGGTAAAATGCCGGGCCGTCAAATCCAGATATATGACAAGAGCCGGGAGGCAAAGCAGACGGGCAAGGGACACTGGTTTGAGATCTGGGGGAAAGATCGGGAGACCTGTCCGACCGTATGGCGTATCGAAGTGCGCGCCGGAAAAAAACACCTTCAAAACTGGAACATCAGGACATTGAAGGACCTCCGGGAAAAGATAGGAACCGTGTTTGCTGATGATCTAGAACGGGTCCGCTTGATTGAGAACCCGGAAGCGGTAAACCGGGGCAGGGACGGCATTTTAAACCCGGCTTGGGAAATCGCCCGGGAGAAGATCCCCGATTGTCTGGAAAACTGCCAGAATGAGGCGGTTTACGGACGGATCGTTGAGGGGCGGCGCGAAGAAGTCAAAGAAATTTACGTATCGCAAGTCAAGGGTCTGATGGCTGGCCTGTCTGTCACGCTAGGGCTGACGCCCAAAGCGGCACAAGAGGTGCTGCCCGCCTTCACTCAAGAGATTATTGAGCATCATGTAACGGAGGAGGAACGCAAATTCACATCCAAGGTTATCAAGGCATCCAAGAGGTTGAAATTTCTGGAAGGAAGAAAGGATTTTCATGTCAAAAAATCTGGCGATAGTGAGGTGTCTCGAATGCGGCAACGAGGTGCATCTGCGCCGCAATATTAAGGGTCGATTTTATTATTATTGCGGTCATGGTCTGGGCCATGAACACAGATACGATCCGGGCCTCGCAAACCCTGAAGATGTGCCGGGATTTGTCCGCAGTTTAACGGAAGCCCCGCCTTCCAACGTACGTGAGAGCAAAGAGGCTTCCACGTACGTACGTACGGAAAAGCCAGCCGACCAGCATGCACAGAAGACAGAAGGAAACGAGGATGGGCCTGTTCAGCAAGAAAACACCGGAAACAGCGATTTCAACCCATTCGCATGGTGATAACAACCCCCTTGCCGGGGTATCGGTCATTGATGGCCGGTATGACTTTGGGGCGGGTGTAAATGACAACAGTGAGATCGAAGACAGCGGGACCCGTGATCGTGTCGAAGAGGCTGTACGGCGGCTCTATTCTGATGAGAAATTCCACAGCCATATTGTGGGGCTTCTATCTTGGGTGGGGGAAAAGAAACAGCTTAATTCGCTGCAAGTCAGCCCAGACGATGACAGCTTTAGGGCTGCCTGTGATGTCATATACCGCCGCCTTATGGATGGCCCTATGGGTCCGCTTCTGGATCGATTGGGGGATCAGGCCCTTTTGGACATTATTGTTGTCACCGGTGGCTTTGGTCCGCTGTTCGTTGGCACCGCTGCGGAGATCCGGGCGCGTAAGAAAATGGCTCAGAATGACAATGAGGAAACTATCAATGAGTGATCGTGATGGAAAGCGCATGGCGGTCTATGGCCGGTCCGGCTCCGGTAAGACGCATCTTGTAAAATCAACCTTCCTGAATGTATGCGACCGGGTCGTGATTTTTGACCCAGAGGAAGAGTTTGCCAAGGAAAAGGGCTTTCACACGGTCCGAACGCTGGAAAAGCTCTTGGAGGTGCTATCAGACTGCCATGACAGTTCGTTCAAGGTTGTCTTTGTGCCAGAGGTCAGGATGGAAGAGCGCCAACTACATGAGGTTTCACTGCTGATAGAGCGGCTTCAGGAGCCTTACAAAGAGGAAATGAGCAACAAAAAGCTAATGCTTATTGTCGATGAGCTTAGCCTTTCTTTTCCGCTCAACTCCAAGCCCGCCTATGATGGCTTTGACCGCCTGTGTAGCCGGGGGAGAAAACGTGGTATTTCGATCATCGGAATAACGCAACGCCCCGCCGATATTGGCATGAGATTTCGCGGCAATTTGAACCGGATTGTCGCCTTCAATTTCTCGACGCCCAACGACTTGGCGGTTATTGCCGCGACCTGCGGACAGGAGGCCGTTTCTGCCGTTAGAGAGCTTAAACAGTATCAGTATATAGCCTATGAAAATGGCGCTTTTACAGTAAATGGCCCTTAAGGGTTCGCCGCCTTCCACGTACGTACGTACGGTCGCTGGTAACGGCGACCGTTTTTTGATCCAATTCCCTTCATGCGATTGAACTTAAACACGCTAGTCACGGCGGTTGTGGCCTCCTTGGTCGTAAACGTCATCACTCGAATGATCTGGAAGGATGATCAATGAAACTCGTTACCCTTTTTAAGGCGGCTGTCCCGGTTGTAATCGGTGTTATCGCTGCCGGTATGTTGATGAACGCTCTTAAGGACAACGAATGGGTCCAGAAGGCAATGGCAGGGTTCGACAACTAAACCTGTCGGAACCTCACTCCCCTTTTATTAGCAAAGGAAAATTCATTGCTTCGTTTCAACAAGACAAACAGCTTTAACGCTGTTGCTGCCGGTCAGACTGCTACGCTGGATCTGCCGACCAGTCAGAAATATTTCATGCTCCAGATTAACTATAATCGGGGTTCAACGCCTGCGACGGTGCCGCAGCTTCAATCTGATCTGGAAGAGATCCGTCTGAAGATTAATGGCAAGGTTCAGCGGGTGTTCTCTGCAACTGAACTTATCGCCATCAACGGTGACAACGGGATTTCTGCGCAGGTCGGTCTCTTGCAAATCTTCTTCGCGGAACCATGGCGCCGGGCTGCGCAAGGTGAGGACGCCCTTGCATGGGGCACATCTGACGTTGATACCTTTCAGGTCGAGGTTGATATTGCCAGTGGCGCAACGTCGCCGGTGCTGTCGGCTAATGTGCTGATTGATCCAGACAACACGCCGATGGGTCCAATCGTCAAGTGGCGGCGGCAAAATATACCGGTAACCGCAACCGGAAAACACGCCGTAACCACACTGTCGAAAAATGACAGTTATTACCGCATTCACGCCTTTAGCACGAATATCTCTGAGATTGACGTGATCGTTGATCAGGAACGCGTGATGGAGGCGACGAAAGCCGGGCTGGCGGCATATTACGCTGCACAGGGTGTCTCTGTTGATGCGTCTGAAACTCTGATTGCTTTTGACCCTAACCAGCGTGTTAGCGATGCGTTGTCTATGCGTCGCGCAAATGGTGAACGGGTATCGGAGTTCCGTATCGACTTCAATATGACGTCCGCCACTCCCTTCAACATCATTTCCGAGCTATTAGGCGCAAGGGACTGATATGAACTGGCTAAACAACCTCTGGAACAAGGCCACCAACACATTTGACAAGTGGGTCGATGTGGAGGTTGGCCGTTATGAAGCCAAACGGAGTTACAGCCCGACGTCTTCGGGTGGTGACCCCTTTGGTGGTGCGGTTCCGCCGTCCACGACAACGACAGGAGGGATTGACGGAAATGTTTTGGCTTGGGTGGTTCTGGCAGCGCTGGCCGCTTTTCTGGTGCTGAAAAAGTAATGGCGTTTAATTTTCCCAATCTTCTCCCGGACGGCGGTTTGCCCGGACTGGACGGAGCCTTGCCGGGTTTCTCCGGTGGTGACGCCGGTCCGGCTGTCTCTCATGGTGGTTCAGGTTATCTCTACAATCCCACCAGCAACGGCTATGAAGCGGCCTTTATCGTTGGTGGTGAAGGGAACAAGGCAACAGGTGCCACGGCAGACAATAAGCTGATGTATTTTCTTCTGATCGGAGGGGCGCTGTTATGGCTACTGAGAAAGTAAAATTGCTGCGCTCGGTCTGGACAGTCGATATGCGGGCTGATCTTTCCCATATTGAGGCTGACTGCGAGGTTGATTGGTACGAAAAAGAGGTGAGGGGCGGACGGTTAGCTGCTTTCTCTGTCTTTGCCGATCTGATGCGCGTTGCAACGGTTCTGGTGCGCCGGGAAGAGGATGAGCTGGTGCTGGTTGCCGGGGCAGGCCGGGCTGATTTTGATCTATGTGCAGCCACCTTTCCATTGTTGGAAGCGATGGCAATAGGGCTTGGCTGCTCGTCCATGCGACTGCATACACGGCGTGGCGGAATGATTGAGAAAGCGTCCCGTCAAGGCTGGGATTTGACGGAATATGTCATGAGAAAGGCTGTCTGATGGGCGGAAAATCCAGTTCAAAAAGCAGCAACTCCACATCTTCGTCAACGGACAATTCGGTAACTGATAACCGTATCGGCGTGGCGGACAACGGCATGGTGGCTACGGACGGGAGTACGATCAATGTTGAAAGTGCTGACGCAAATGTGGTGGAAGCTGCGCTGGCTGAGGGTTTCGGCTTCGGTAAAGAGGCATTGGAAACTGTTGGTGATACGGTTGATGCTCTGGAAGAGATTAAGGCTATTGAGCTTAAGGCGACGGCGGATAATTTGAATGCCGCCAAGGAAAACTTTGATTTGCTGCTGAAAGCCGGAACGGCCATCGCAGTAGCGTATTTTGCAATGAGGGCTTGGAAATAATGGCAGGACTAGACGTGTATCAGGTCCATAACCTGACTGTACCAGCAAATAGCCAGGTTAATCTTGACGCAACAGGGGAATATGTCGCCTGCATCAGCTCCACCGGAGATTTTTACATTGGCGTTGATCATACGACGCCTCAATTTATGCAAGCCGGTCTTATGTTTCAGGTTAAACCGGGAGAGCCGTTTGAGGCGCTTTCCCTGCGCAATAAGTCCGCTGAAAATGTTGAGATTTCAATTGCTGTTGGTAATGGAGATTTCCGAGATAGCCGGTTGTCGTTGTCTGGCGCGGTGACGGTGAGTGAAATACAAACGCCGGTGTCTGTCGGTAATTTTCCGTCCATAAATGATAGGGTTACCGTGATCGGTGCGGAATCTAAGGTCCTTCATCATGTTGTTGGGGGTGTCTATAATTGCTTTCTGCCGGGTGACAACGTCAATGGTGCGATCTTAAAAACAGTTTCTATGAAGGGGATTGGCGGCTCACATTCCGGTCTTTACGCTGATACCGTTTCTCCAAATGATCATACTGACGACACCCGACGATGTATCTTAAAAGTTAATGGTGGTGTTTTAGCAACGCTTGACCGACCAGTAAAAATTCCTCCGGGAAATGGTCTCTGGCTTGCTGCTTATGATCGTCAGTATTTTGCGGCAACATGGGATCTGCTCACATGACCCGTAATGCTGTAATTCTCCTCGCCGGACTGGCTGCAACCTTCGCGCTTCTGCATAAGCGGGCAGTTGCGTTCGGCCTCACCTTGGATCAGGTCGAGGTGCAAATGTTGGCATCTGAAATCATTAATCGCTACCGATTTTCGATCTCTCCGGAAATGGTGGTCAGAATTGCTTGGATTGAAAGCCATTTTGACGCGTCAGCCAGTCGGTATGAGCCGCATCTGCAAGACGCATCTACGGGGCTTATGCAGACCCTTCTGTCAACGGCCAGATGGTTGGCAACTGACATGGGTTACAGCGCCTACGGCGTACCGACAATGGCCGATCTGATGGACACGAAAACCAGTATCTATTTTGGCGCGGCGTATCTCGACTACCTGTCCCGATATAGGGGAAAAAGTCGTTCTGAGGAATGGATTGTTCGCGCCTATAACGGCGGTCCGGGGCACTCAACGGGCGCAACCAATGCTTATTGGCAGAAATATCTCAAGGCAAAAGGGGAGGTGGGCTAATGCAGTTGGGTTTATTGCTTGTTCCTGTGGTGGTTCTCAGTCTCTTTGCGGGTTCTGAAATAAAGGATTTTAAGAACTCCTTCAGCTTCTTCAAAACAGATGATGATGGGGGCCGGGTGCCGACGATGACTTTTTGGGCGCTTGCGGCCTTTGGTGGCTGGATGCTTTGGAAAAAGGTGCGCTAATGGAGGGGTTACTTGTGGAACTCTTGACGGTATCGACAGGTGGCAACCTCGCCGTGTTGGGGGTGGCAATTCGTATCCTCTGGCGAATGGACCGCCGCTTGCTGATCCTAGAGACAAAACAGGGGAAAGATGGTGGCTAACGCGACACTTATACCGGAAAGCGGCTATACGTTGTCAGCATGGCGAAATCTCGACGAAATAAGCCGTGCAATGTTGCTGGAAGAGGTTTTGGCGGCTGATCCACGCTTTTATGTGGATGGCACTGTCAATTATGAAAACAGCCGGGAACCGCTGCTGACGGAGCGCGGAACCGGCATGTTGGTAACGTTGTCTG
>DIYE01000234.1 GCA_002428885.1 Alphaproteobacteria bacterium UBA6062 | reverse complement strand
GATCGTGATGGTGAAAGTCGCGAATTTATAGGCGGCAAATGCGCCCACAGCCATGAACCCGCCGGTTCCCAGAGAAATCTGCCCCGCATATCCAACCAGAATATTCAGACCGATCGCCGCCAGCGCCAGGATCAGGAACGGCGTCATGATGGCACCGATGAAATAGTCACCGGTCAGCAGAGGAATGCCGAAGAAGGCAATCAACAGGATAATGCCGATACCGATACGATCCTGCAGGATCGGGAAGACGGCCTGATCTTCTTTATAAGAGGACTTAAACTGTCCAGCTTCACGATAAAACATACTGTTTATACCCTCTCAATAATCTTTTCGCCGAACAGACCCTGCGGCCGGAAAAGAAGGAAGACCATGGCCAGCATATAGGCAAACCAGTTTTCGATGGCTCCGCCGAAGAACGGACCCAGATAAATTTCCGCCAGCTTCTCACCGGCACCGATAATCAGGCCGCCCAGGATCGCGCCCGGGATGGACGTAAAGCCGCCCAGCATCAGCACCGGAAGCGCTTTCAGAGCGATCAGGCTCAAGCTGAACTGAACACCAAGCTGTGATCCCCACATGATACCGGCGACCAGGCCGACAAGACCGGCAACTGTCCAGACGATGATCCAGATATTCCGAAGGGAGATACCGACAGACATCGCCGCCTGGTGATCATCCGCCACCGCCCGCAAGGCGCGGCCAATGCGTGTTTTATTGAAGAAGATTGCGAGACCGACCACCATGGCTGCGGCCACGAGGCCGGCCACAAGAGCAAGCTCATCAATGAAAATACCGCCGAAATCGATGGAGCCGTTTGGCAAGCCGATATCCAGTGTCTTAATATCACTGCCCCAGATGGTCTGTCCAAAACCGTCAATAAAGAAGGTAATACCAATGGTCGCCATAAAGAGGATGATCGGTTCCTGATTGACCAGCTTGCCAAGCACGAATTTCTCAACGCACCAGGCAAGAATAATCATCAAGACAACCGTCAGGATGAAGGCTATCGTCCAGTGAACACCAAGCGTTTCCTGGATACCAACAAGGCTGAGAGCTGCGAACAGCATCATGGCGCCCTGCGCGAAGTTAAAGACGCCGGAGGCTTTAAAGATCAAAACAAAGCCGAGGGCGACAAGTGAGTATAGTGCTCCGGTCAACAATCCACTGATCAGGACTTCAATGAAGAACAGAACATCATCTGATAAAAATTCCATTGTTTAAACTCCTGGTCCGATTAGTGGCCGCCGCCGAGATAGGCGTCGATGACATTCTGGTTGGCACGGACTTCTTCGGGAACGCCATCGCCGATCTTTCCGCCATAATCAAGCACCATCACACGGTCCGAGATGTCCATCACAACGCCCATATCATGCTCGATCAGACAGATTGTTGTTCCGAACTCATCATTCACATCCAGGATAAACCGGCACATATCCTCTTTTTCCTCGAGGTTCATACCAGCCATCGGCTCGTCCAGCAGCAGAAGTTCCGGTTCCGCAGCCAGGGCGCGCCCCAGCTCAACCCGTTTTTGCAAACCGTAAGGCAAGCGGCCCACAGGTGTTTTTCGGATGGCTTCAATTTCGAGGAAGTCAATAATATCCTCAACGTAGCGGCGATGTTCCAGCTCTTCCTTTTCCGCCATCCCCCACCAGAGCATGGAAGACAACAAACCGGATTTCATCTTCAAATTCCGACCGGTCATGATGTTGTCGAGCGTGGACATGCCTTTAAAGAGCGCCACATTCTGGAATGTCCGGGCAATGCCCTGCTCCGCCGCTTCATGCGGCTTCATGGCACTGCGTTTATTTCCTTTGTACGTAATGGTGCCCTGCTGCGGATGATAAAATCCGTTAATGCAGTTCAGCATGGATGTCTTGCCGGCACCGTTCGGACCGATAATGGCCCGGATTTCACCCTTTTTGATATCGAAACTCACGTCCGATATGGCACGCACCGCACCGAATGACAGGCTGATATTCTCCACTTCAAGAAGAACGTCGCCAATTTGTCTTCCTTGATCTTCCATTCCTAAAAAATCCCTGCAAATTACGAGGCGGCGCGCATGGCCGGATATGTTTCGCTGTCCCGAACCTTGATGTCTGCTTTCAGAGCACCCTTGCGGCCGTCCTCAAATGTCATCTGGGATTCGATATGAATGTTATCGACGTCTGAATAGAGCGCTTCAATGAGTGTTCCGTAACGCTCGGCAATGATCCGGCGACGCACTTTCCGTGTCCGGGTCAGCTCGCCGTCATCGGCGTCCAGCGCTTTTGGCAGGATCAGGAAGCGGCTGATCTGCGCACCGGCCAGTTCACTGTCAATAGCCAGATCCCGGTTGACCTCCTCAATACACCCTTTGACAAGCTCGTAAACCTCATCCCGGTTGGCCAGATCCATATAACTTGTATAGGAAAGGCCCCGCCGTTCTGCCCAGTTACCAACCGCTTCCAGATCAATATTGATGAAAGCCGTCACCGTATCCTTGTCTGCACCGTGACACACGGCTTCAGAAATGGATGGGAAGAATTTCAGCTTGTTTTCGATATATTGAGGCGCAAACAGCGTACTGTCTTTCAGCTTGCCCACATCTTTCGCCCGATCGATGATCTTAAGCTGGCCATCGTCAGTCATGATGCCGGCATCACCCGTGTGAACCCAACCCTCTTCGGTCTTGGTTTCCTTGGTTGCCTCGTCATTCTTATAGTAGCCGACAAAGGTGCCCGGGCTCTTATAGAGGACCTCACCGGTCGCATCATCCAGCTTGATTTCACAACCCGGCGCCGGCGGACCCACCGTATCAGACCGCACGTCGTTATCGCTCTGGATACAGACATAGGCGCAGGATTCTGTCTGACCATACAACTGCTTCAGATTGATACCGAGAGAGCGGTAGAATTTGAATACTTCCGGTCCCATCGGCGCTCCGGCTGTATAGGCAACCCGGATCTGACTGAAACCCAGAGAATTCTTCAATGGGCCGAAAACCAGCAGATCACCCAATGCATAAAGCAGACGATCAACCAGGGAGACCGGTTTCTTTTCGAGAATCTGAACACCGCATTTCTTGGCAACGCCAATGAAATAATGGAACATTTTCTGTTTGATTGTGCTGGCATCCTCGATGCGGATCATCATCTGGGTCAGCATGGTTTCAAACACGGCCGGCGGAGCGAAGTAGTAGGTTGGCCCCACCTCTCGCAAATCTGTGTGAACAGTTTCGGCACTTTCAGGGCAGTTGACCGAAAATCCGGCATGGGTTGCCTGGGAATAGGAGAAGAGATGATCCCCCACCCAAGCCATTGGCAGATATGACAGAACCTTGTCTTTTTCGTTGAGTTTTTCAAACTCGACTGACAATTTGCCGGCCTGCACCATGTTATCGAAACTCAGCATCACCCCTTTCGGGCGACCTGTCGTTCCGGACGTATACATCAGAGTGGCGATATCCGAACCAACCCCTTTATCCGCTTCACTGTCGAAGAAATCCGGGTGTTTCGCATCATATGCACGCCCCATTTCCTGAACATCTTCATAGGAACGGACATTTGGCTGGTTATAGTGACGCATGCCCCGGGTGTCTTTATAGATGACCTGCTCGATGGTCGGGCACTGATCAAGAACGGACAACACCTTGTCCACCTGCTCCTGATCTTCCACAACAACCATTTTCACGCCGGCATGCTCCAGGACATACTGAATTTCTTCAGCAACACCATCCTGGTAAATGGGAACCGGCAGAGCGCCGAGAGCCTGAGTTGCAGCAAATACCCAGTAAAGCTGCGGACGATTAGAGCCGATAATGGCAACGGCATCGCCACGCTTCAATCCCAGTTCGGCCATTCCCAGCGCCAAAGATCTGGAATTGTCGTAAACATCCTTCCAGCTATAGGTCTGCCAGATGCCATACTCTTTTTCACGATAGGCAGGTACGTCAGGACGCTGCTGGACGTTGCGCCGGAGCAGCTTCGGAAAGGTGTCTAAACCCTGGTCTTTGTTTGTCATAGGCTCCCTGATTCCTTAAACAAAAAAGATGTAAAATCTATTTTCATTCGTCCGGGGAGATCCAACATTCCCACGTCTGAAGACGCGAAAACAACACCATCACCTGCTGCTTTTAAACAGGACGGGCGCACACAGTCCTCCCAGAACTGATTTTTAGTATGCTTTACAGCTTCTTTTCGAGCCTTGCTTCAAGTCAATAATGGAACAGGCTCCGCACCGTCAAGAGAAAATGCTACTTATTTCGATTTTTTGTTCAAAAATATCAAAAAACTCAAAAAAAATAGAACTATTAAAAAAAAACAAGCGTTTGTATTAGAAGTAATTACAATGACAACAATCTCAAAAAAGTAAAATAATAATACGCTGCATGCCTATTTAAACTATATAATACAAACTTTACTCTACGAAAAACCACCTATGGAATTTCTTTTAATATTTTTTACTATATAAACAGCATGAAATGATTTTGTATGTTTTGACTGAAAAGCAAAACTGAACGTCCGTTAGTTTAACTATCTGTTAACAGTATTGGAGCTTTAGACACCAGAAAACATTCGAACAGTGTTAAATAGAAAATTGAACGGATATAACAGAATTTCCTTCCGGATTTGGCGAATCTTTTAATCCATCGATGTCAGAGGAAATATTCGCGCCCGCCAACCTGATTCTACCGAACCACCTGAACGCCCCTGCGTCCAGCCCATACAGGCTCTGACTTGTATCTGCCGGTGCCCGCGAATATATGAGAGAGGAGTCGGGGGTCCAGATCCGCTAATCCGCTAGAGCATGTTTTAACGCCAAAAGATACAAATAGAGCGTCTCCGGCAGAGATATCCCTGCCCGTTCCCATTCTGAGCAAGGAGCGAAACATTGACGATAACAGGACATGACAGTCTGAAAACACGCCGTACCCTACAAATTAACGAACAGAAATTCGACTATTACAGTCTTCCCGCGGCTGAGGAAGCAGGCCTTGGGGATATCTCCCGCCTCCCCTTTTCCCTCAAGGTCCTGCTGGAGAATATGCTCCGTCATGAAGACGGCCGGACTGTAACATCAGACGATATCAGCGCTATCGCCGACTGGCTGAAAGAAAAAAAGGCGGATCGCGAAATCGCTTACCGGCCTGCCCGGGTCCTGATGCAGGATTTCACCGGCGTGCCTGCCGTCGTGGATCTTGCCGCCATGCGGGATGCGATGGTCAAGCTGGGAGGGGATCCGGAGAAGATTAATCCCCTGGCCCAGTGTGACCTGGTGATCGATCATTCCGTTATGGTGGATAAATTCGGCTCACCCATGGCGTTCAAGGAAAATGTCGACCTTGAAATGGAGCGGAACGGAGAACGCTATGCCTTTCTCCGCTGGGGTCAGAAAGCCTTCAATAACTTCCGGGTTGTTCCCCCCGGAACTGGTATCTGCCATCAGGTCAATCTTGAATATCTTGCCCAGACCGTCTGGACCACCAAAGACCAGAACGGAACCGAGGTTGCCTACCCGGACACGCTTGTCGGCACGGACAGTCATACCACTATGGTCAATGGCCTCGCCGTTCTCGGTTGGGGTGTTGGCGGCATTGAAGCAGAAGCGGTTATGCTGGGTCAGCCCATTTCCATGCTTATTCCGGAAGTGGTCGGCTTTAAGCTCATCGGAAAGCTGAAGGAAGGAACCACGGCGACGGACCTGGTTCTGACCGTCACCCAAATGCTGCGCGCCCACGGGGTCGTCGGAAAATTCGTTGAATTTTACGGGCCGGGCCTTGATGAATTATCACTCGCCGACCGGGCAACAATCGCCAATATGGCTCCGGAATATGGTGCAACCTGCGGGTTCTTTCCCATCGACCGGGAAACCATCGATTACCTTACTTTTACCGCCCGGGACCCGGAGCGCGTAAAACTGGTCGAAGCCTATGCCAAGGCCCAGGGCATGTGGCGGGGTGCAGATACGCCTGATCCTTTTTTCACGGCATCTCTTGAGCTGGACATCTCAACGGTCGAGCCCAGCCTGGCAGGCCCAAAGCGCCCCCAGGACAGGGTTCTGCTGTCAGCTGCAAGTCGTGAATTTGCAGAGGTCCTGCCCAAACTGGCCGGGCATAATGACGAGATCCAAAAGAAGGTAAAGGTTAAGGGAACCGATTACAGCATCGGAAGCGGCGATGTGATTATCGCTGCTATCACCTCCTGCACCAACACCTCCAATCCGACTGTGATGCTGGCTGCCGGCCTGGTGGCCCGTAATGCCAGAGCCAGAGGCCTGACCGTCAAACCCTGGGTTAAAACCTCTCTCGCCCCTGGCTCAAAGGTCGTGACTGATTATCTCAACAAAGCCGGTCTGCAGGATGATCTGGACGCCCTCGGCTTTAATCTGGTGGGCTATGGCTGTACCACCTGCATTGGCAACTCAGGCCCTGTTGCAGAACCCATTGCCGGGGCCATAGCGGAAGGGGATCTGGTTGCCTGCTCCGTCCTGTCCGGCAACCGGAATTTCGAAGGCCGGGTCAGCCCACAGGCACGCGCCAACTATCTGGCCTCTCCGCCGCTGGTGGTTGCCTATGCCCTCGCCGGTTCGATGAATATCGATATCACCAAAGATCCGCTCGGCAACGATCAGGACGGCAATCCTGTTTATCTGAGAGATATCTGGCCAACCAACCAGGACGTTCAGCAAACCGTTCAAGCTGCTGTGACACGGGATATGTTCGTCACCCAATATAGCAATGTCTTCACCGGTGACGCCGCCTGGAAGAGCATCGAAACCGCTGATGGCCAGACCTATAGCTGGGATTCCACTTCAACCTATGTTCAGCACCCTCCCTATTTCGAAGGCATGCAGAAAGAAACCGGGGATATCGCCGATATCAAGGGCGCCCGTATTCTGGCGCTGCTCGCAGATTCGGTCACCACGGACCATATCTCTCCGGCTGGCGCCATTAAAGCCGATAGTCCGGCGGGTACCTACCTTAACGATCATCAGGTTTCCGTGAAGGATTTCAATTCCTACGGCTCCCGCCGCGGTAATCATGAAGTGATGATGCGCGGCACATTCGCCAATATCCGACTGCGAAACGAGCTTGCGCCGGGCACTGAAGGCGGTGTTACCCGCCATATGCCGGAGGGCGAACAGCAATGGATCTATGACGCCTCCATACGCTATCAGGCGGACGGCATCCCACTCGTTGTCTTTGCCGGCAAGGAATACGGAACCGGGTCCAGCCGGGACTGGGCGGCGAAAGGCACCCGTCTGCTGGGCATCAAGGCCGTTATAGCGGAGAGCTTCGAACGCATCCATCGGTCCAATCTTGTCGGGATGGGAATCCTGCCGCTGCAATTTCCAGACGGCGTCACACGCCAGACCCTCGGCCTGGATGGTAGTGAGATTGTGGATATCAGCGGTATTGCCGATGGCATCACACCGCGTATGTCAGTGCCCTGCACCATCACCCGGACAGACGGCTCTTCAGAGCAGATTGACCTGCTCTGCCGGATCGATACCCTTGATGAAGTGGATTATTATCGCCATGACGGCATCCTGCAATATGTCCTTCGCAGGCTATCGGCTTCATAACGCCAGAGTCTCCATATAACGGTGATCTCACAGATCACCGTTCTTTGTTCACTCAAGGGTGAATTGCCTGTGAGGGCATCTGTCCGTATGGTATCAGCATGATGTATTCTGTAAAAACCCTGTCCGCTGCCCTGCTGTCGAGCCTGATTGCCGGGGCGGCCCTCGCCGGTGAGGCACACCAGCCGCAGACCGTTGTAGAACTCTATACGTCGCAGGGATGTTCTTCCTGTCCGCCTGCTGACAAGCTGATGGGCAAGATAACCAAAAATCCGGATGTTCTGGGCTTGTCTTTCGCCGTTACCTACTGGGACTATATCGGCTGGAAAGACACGTTCGGCAGTCCGGATAACGACGCCCGGCAGACCCGCTATCGCGATCAGTTCAGTGGGCGTTATGTCTATACGCCGCAAATGGTGGTAGCCGGCCAGGATCATTTCGTCGGTTCCAATGCTCATGAGCTGGAATCCAACCTCCATAAATTCAAAGGCCATGCCCGGCAAATCCCGCTTGACTGGCGCTTTGAAGGGGAAAAGCTGATTATTTCCCTGCCGGATCATGGAGCACCGGCGACCATCTGGCAGGTCGATATCGATCACGAAAAGAAAGTGCAGATCGGGCGTGGTGAAAATACCGGCAAGTCTGTTACCTACCATAATGTGGTACGCAAGACCCATCAGATTGCCCATTGGGACGGTAAAGCCAAAACCATATCCCTGGATCTCGCGACCCTGATGCAGGAAGGACGCGACGGCTGCGCCATTCTGGTTCAGGAACGCGGCTTCGGACCTATTATTGCGGCTCTGAAAATCGGTCTGTAATCCGTATATCTGCCACGTCTTTCTTGCTCTCGCTTGTTTTTGCACGCTATAAGAGATCTAAAGAACAAGAAGAAACAGGCACGAGCGTATGACAAAAGAACCTTCTCCTCTGAAACCGGCAGCGACCGTCCTTCTGGTCCGGGATACGGATCGAATCCCGGACAAACTGGAAGTTTTCATGGTGGTCCGGCACCACCAGATCGACTTTGCCTCGGGAGCGCTTGTTTTCCCGGGCGGAAAGGTCGACGATGCGGATTTAAATGCGGGACTGCATGCCTATCTGCCTGCCAGTCAGGCTGTAGATGATCCGCTCCTGTCTTTCAAAATTGCTTCCATTCGCGAAGCCTTCGAGGAATGCTGCGTCCTTCTGGCACGGGATAAGGCAACCGGTGAGATGATCGGACCCGAACGGCTGGAACCGATGGTTGACACCTATCGAAAGGATATGCAGGACGGGAAGATTGATATTCTTTCCATGGCAAAAGCAGAAAATCTGGAGCTGGCCACAGATCTTCTGGCTCATTATTCCCACTGGCTGACGCCGACCTTCATGCCCAAACGCTTCGACACACATTTCTTCATCGCCAAAGCGCCGGATGCCCAGTTGGCTGTTCATGACGGCGAGGAATCGGTGGATTCCGTCTGGATCGGACCGCAGGAAGCTATGCAAGGAGCCAAAGACGGAAAATACACCATTATTTTCCCGACCCTTATGAATGTGGAATATCTGTCCCGGTATAGCTCTGCAGCAGACGCCGTAGAAGGTTCGGATCGAACAAAAACCGTTTCTGTCCTGCCTGTCCTCGACGTCACCGAGGAAGGTAAATTCCTCAATATTCCGGCAGAGGCCGGATATAGTGTCACCCGGCGCCCGATTGATCCGCTGATGGATAAAAAGAAATAACAAGCAAGCGGGGATCAGCGCTCACCCGTAACGCACGTCTTGTGCAGAAAAACGGCCTCATTTTATCACAGAAGGGTCAAGGCCAGGGAAACACCTTTCAGAAGTCCGCCCACCATTTCCCCGGTTTTAGAGGCCTCTACGGCCCATTGGCGAATATCCTGAAAATCTCTTCTGCTGTGCCGGAATTTTTCGGTCAAGATAGAAAAACGATCCTTTCGATCCGTCATATGATCGATCAGAAAGGCCTGGATCTCCGAATATACGGCCTGCTGCGCCTGAAGGAGTCTGATCTGTTCCTGTCGCGGCAGCACAGTAATATCCTGGCTGGCCAGCTTTTCCCGAGAATCCAGTAATCTGTTATAAGCATCCTGATAACTTAATGACATGGCTATCACTCCGATTTTCCTGACCTCAATCGATCTGTCACACTTATCCGGTTTGCAGCCAGGCCTTGTACCTCAGCAACGAAGCGACTGACAGGATCCGCAAAACCGGTCCTGGCCGATAAACTCTTCTCTCCGCTCTGAATAGCTAGATCCAAAGATAAGGCCTCGTGAGCCAGCAACATTGCAACCAGCGCTGCCTGGGTTGCTTCCAAAACCGCATCCTCTTCTTTCCTGGCCTGTTCCAACATAAATATGCGGTCAATAATGCGCCGCCTCTCAGACGGATCAGGTCGCTCTTTTGCCATGGCGAGATTGAGCCGTTGCTGCCAGGTAATCCGATCCGCCTCAAAGGCATTTTTAACAAGACCTCGAAGGCCTCCCTCGCACAGATCAAGTGTATTGAGATCCCGGATGTCAAAGCCGTTCGAAACCGAATATCGACACTCCCGGTTTTCGTTACGCGAACTGCCGATATCAATATAAAAGAGGATCACCAGCTCACGCACATACGGCTCAGCCCTTTTTGAGATCCGGGCGAGCGCCTTGTTGCGCTTTGGAAGCAGCAGGATTTTGGAAAAACCCGACAGAGACGTGATCAGTTCCCGCGTCTGAAACCGGGTCAGGGAATGCGACAGATTTACGGCATCGGCTCTCAGGTTTTTGAGTTTAGCAGCGGCCTGATATCCTGTTTGTATCAACCCTTCCGGCGTATCTCCGGCCAATGCATCACTCAACTGGAAAACATAAACCGTCATGGCCTCCAGCAATGCCTTGCGTGATGAGCGTTCTTCAGGCTGGAACAAAGGCCGGATGTTGACCTCAGGACGCCCCCCCAACTCAAACTGCAAGTCAAGATTATCCCGGAGCGCCCTGCGATGCAGGGCTTCCGTATCGTCATAATGGCTCTCCAGTATTTTGGCCAGGGTCTGGACAGAACGGGCATACCGGGAAATATCGGAAACGAGCCGCGGATCCGTAACAACACCGCATCCACAGAGCAAGAAAAGCAAAAGGACGGGCAGGAGACAATTCCGCCAAGAGTGAGTCAATCCGGGCCTCAGTTCTAAAGTGAGTTTAGCTCTATAACGCCCCCGGGATCCCGGATGTGAGAAACATAAAAAAGGCGGCTCCCGGAGCCGCCCTTATCTGATTCTGATCTTTTCTAGAGACTGGCCGTCATAAAGTCGGCCATTCGTTTAGAGAAAGAAACCGGATCTGCAATCGGTTCTCCCTCAACGATATGAGCCTGATCCAGAAGAAGCAGGGCCGCATCCCCCATCCTTCCGGCACTCCCCTCCTGGTCTGCTTTATCAGCCAGCTTGCGGATTAAAGGATGGTCCGGATTAATCTCGAGAATACGCTGTGAAGCCTCTCCCTGGAACTGCTTATGCGCTTTCAAAACCTTTTCCAGATGGATATCCATATCTCCTTCATCCGCCACCAGACAGACAGGACTGTCCGTCAGTCGGGAAGAGGAACGGACATCCTTGACCTTCCCTTCCAGAGACTGCTTGAACGAGGCGATCAGCAGCGACAGATTTGGTGTTTCTTCCTTGTCTTTGTCTGTTTCATCTTTACCGTCGACATCCTTCATCTTATCCAGTTCAGCCGAACCACGCGTTACGGATTTGAACGGTTTTCCGTCAAAAGCATCATGTCGGCTGAGCCAGAAACTGTCGACAGGATCGCTCAGCAGCAGGACTTCGATACCCTTGGCCCGAAAACCCTCAAGCTGTGGGCTCTGCCGAAGTGCTTCAAGATCATCGCCGGTAATATAGTAGATGGCTTCCTGATCCTCTTTCATCCGCGCCACATAGTCGGCAAGGGTTGAACGTTTCTCATCAGCCGTCGTGTTAAACAGGGACAACTTCAGGATCCGTTCTCCGTTGTCCGCATCTTCATAGATACCCTCTTTGAGGACGGCTCCGAAATTATCCCAGAATTTGGCAAACCCGTCCGTATCCTTCCTGGCCCGCTTCTCCAGTTCCCCGATCACCTTTTTGACCAGGCCGGACTTGATCTTCATCAGAACAGGATTGTTTTGCAGCATCTCCCGGCTGACATTGAGAGGAAGATCCTCGGAATCAACAACACCTTTTAAGAATCTCAAATACGCGGGTACAAGCTCTTCACATTCATCCGTGATGAAAACCCGCTTCACATAGAGTTTGAGGCTGGACCGGCGCTCTGTATTGAATAGATCAAAAGGCGGCTGCTCGGGAATGAAAAGCAGCAGGCTATATTCGATTACCCCTTCAACCCGACTATGCAAGGTCATCCAGGGCGTATCAAAGGCCTGCCCGACATGATGATAGAATTCCGTATACTGTTCTTCCGTGATCTCCGATTTGGGACGGGTCCAAAGGGCACTGGCCGTGTTAATGGTATCGCCATCTCCCTCTTCACCGGCTTTTTTGAGAATGACCGGCAAGGCAATGTGATCTGCATAGGTTTTGATAACCGACCGAACCCGGAAATCATCCAGATATTCTTCAGCCTCATCTTTCAGGTGCAGCACGATGGTCGTGCCGCGTGCGTCCCTCTCGGCCGGGTCGATCGTAAAGGCACCCTGACCATCGGAAGACCAGGTAAAAGCGTCTCCTTCCCCCGCTTTGCGGCTGGTTACCGTCACCTTGTCGGCCACCATGAAGGAAGAATAAAAACCAACGCCGAACTGCCCTATAATGCTGAGATCTTTAGCGGCATCTCCGGTCAGTTCCGACATGAAATTTGAGGTTCCGGACCGGGCAATGGTTCCCAGATTCTCGATCATTTCCTGTTCCGTCATACCAATACCATTATCATCAATGGTCAGCGTTCCGGCTTCCTTGTCGAGCAGAACAACAACCCGGAAATCCGGATCGTCCTTTGTCAGCTCAGGCGCTGTCAGTGCGGCATATCTAAGACGATCGCAGGCATCTGAGGAGTTGGACACAAGCTCGCGTAGAAAGATCTCTTTCTCGCTATAAAGGGAGTGGGTAACGATGTGCAGTAGCTTGGCGACTTCCGCCTGAAACTCATGCGTATTTCCGGTCATTTCTGTTTTGTCTCTCAGCGATTGAAAACTCTACCTTCTATATGACGGCAAGCTTTCGATCGTTCAAGTTTTTCCGGGCTGAAAATAAAAGACCCACTCCGAGGGGCGCAAAAATTCGGAGTGGGCCTGTATGATCATCAACCGATGTGTGTAGTTGGTGTTGATCACGTAGGAGCATATATTTATTTGGAATGTTCGTTCAAGCATAAAATGCGAGGATTTTGCATTTCTTTTCCGGATCCCGGAAAACCTGCTCAAATCATCCTGTTTTCACAACCTGTCCGCCCCGTCGTCATTTTGGCAGTAACGCGATATCAATGGAGCCCTGCATGACGACGATCCCCAATGAAACCTCTTATCCACGGGATGTACAGCCTCCCAAACCCCTGTATAAACAGGTGAAAGACTATGTTGTCGGTAAAATTCAGTCCAATGAATGGCCACCCCATTTCCAGATTCCGTCCGAGCATACATTCGTCCGGAATATGCAGATTTCCCGCATGACCATCCACCGGGCCCTCAGGGAACTGACCCAGGACGGTTATCTGGAGCGTATTCAGGGTGTCGGGACCTTTGTTGCCGAGAACCGCCGTCAGAAAGCCATTCTGGAGATGAAGGAAATCGACCTGCTGATCCGCGAGCGGGGCAGCCGCTATAAATGTGACGTCCATTTCCTGCAATCGGAACCGATCACTTTGGAATATGCGGATCTTATGAACCTGCAGGAAGGTGATGCAGTCTTCAGATCCTACTTTGTCCATCGGGAGAACGGAACACCGGTTATGCTGGAGGATCGTTATGTTAATCCGTCCCTGGCCCCGGATTTTCTTCAAGTCGACTTTTCCGGCCGCACAGCGGACACCTATTTCAGATCCTCTTTCGCAAAGCTCTCTCACGATCACGAACTACAGGCTGTTATGTCCACACCGGAAGCCCATCATTTTCTGGAACTGGAGCAACCGGTCCCCTGCATCCAGGTCAATCGCAAAAGCTGGAACGGTAATCGGGTTCTGTCTGTTGTCCGGTATCTCTATCCCGGTCATAGACACCAGATGAACTGGTAAAGGCGCACGAGCACTCGCGAGGAGTGTTTTCCCCTTATAGTTTATTTACCTATACAATAATAACAATCTGTGATACTGTGTAACAGTATATTAGAAATAGAATTCTAAATATTATAAAAATGAAAATACTGATTGCTGATGACCATCCGCTTTATCGCATGGCCCTTTCAGGCCTGCTTGCGCAGTTGGATGCTGAGACCAATATCGTAGACTGTAACGATTTCAATGAGTTAAAGGCCGAGATGTCGGGAAGTTCGGCCCTGCCGGATTTGATCGTTCTGGATATTCGTATGCCCGGCGCGTCATTCGAAGATGCACTTGGGGAATTGAAACAAAATCATCCCACAATCCCTGTCGTCGTGGTTTCCGCATCCGAGGAAGTCTCCGACATGACAAAGGCGTTGAGTCTGGGAGCTGACGGCTATATCCCAAAATCTTCAACCCGGGAAGTTCTGATCAGCGCTATCAGGTTGGTCCTGTCAGGCGGAAAATACATCCCGTCCCAGGCCTTCTCCTTGACCGGTCAGGTGACGCAAGAGCCTGCTGTGAGAACGACAAAAGCATCACCCAAACCCGCCCAAAGCACTCATCAGCTCACCAGGCGTCAGAAAAATGTCCTGGAACTGATGGCAAAAGGCCAGTCCAACAAGGAAATTGCGACAGCTCTTGAACTCGCGGAAAGCACCGTCAAAGTTCATATTACGGCTATCTTTAGAACACTGGGTGTCAGCAACAGAACTCAGGCCGTTTTACATGCAAAAGAATATGCCTGAGAAACAAAGTCAGGACTTATACGCATAAATAACCCGCCTTATTCCGCCGCGATTGCAGCATTGGACGCTAAAGACTTCGCGGCGGTTTTACCGGCTCCCTGCGCACTGCTTGTATAGAGATTTTTCAAAGCATCCGTTACCAGCTCTTTTGAGAAAACAGGTGCAACCCCTTTATATTTACAGGCGGCGATTACCTGATCCACGATAAATTTTGGCTGATAACAGGCCAGGTCAAAACTGTTTTTGACCTGAAGCTCATCAATGACAACCTTCAGGATTTCTTCGGTCATCTCCAACCCTCGGGAGGAGGCGACAATTTTGAAAATCTCGAAATACTGATCCCGGTTTGGACCGATGGTTTCCAGCTTGTAGGGAATACGGCGGAGGAATGCCGGGTCCATCAGGTCATCCGGTGACAGGTTGGTCGAGAAAATGACCAGTTCGTCAAACGGGAGCTGGAAGCTTTTGCCGGTATGCAGCTTGAGAAAGTCAATCCGGCTTTCCAGCGGAACAATCCAGCGGTTCAGCAATTCTTCCGGACTGACGAGCTGCCTGCCGAAGTCATCGATAATAAAGGTTCCGTTGGATGCTTTCACATGCAGCGGCGCTTCATAGTATTTTGCATGGGCGTTAAAGCTGAGATCCAGCATTTCCAGTGTCAACTCACCACCGGTAATAACAATCGGCCGCTCACACGGCACCCATCTGCCGTCAAACTCCTCTCGCCGAAGGCCGGATTTCGGCACTTCAATATCTTCGGGCAGAACCGGCTTATGAATAGCCGGGTCAAAAACCTTGATAATCTGCCCGTCCACTTCAAAGCAGTATGGGATATAGATAACATTGGCAAAGATAGCGGCCACTTTTTCGGCAACCGTGGTTTTACCGTTACCGGGAGGGCCGTAGAGCAAGATGCTTTTACCGGCATTAATCCCCGGGCCAAGCCGGCGGACAAAATCATCGGCAATCACCAGATTGGCAAAGCTTTTGTCGATTTCAGACTGCTCCACCCGTTCATTGGTGATTTTCTGTTGCCGAATGCGATCCTGATAGGCTTCCAGCGATACCGGTGCCGGTCCCACATACTGGTTTTGCTGCAGGGATTCCAGCGCAAAACGCCGTCCGCTCTCCGTCATGACATAGCGGTTTTCGGAAAAAGTTGTCTGATCAGCGGTTCCAAGCGCTTCAAGATATTTCCGATCCCCGGCTTCCTGAATAAGCCGGTTTATCACAGGAACCGGCAATTTGATGGCATTGGAAAAATCGGTGGCCGTTTCGAGGCTGTTCACATAGATCGCCTTGAACAGCATGCGCAGCAGACCGGAGGTCTGAATACCGGTATCCGCAACCGTTTTTGGTGCCTGGGGCGCCTCATAGATAACCTTGTCAACCTGGTCCTGCGTCAGAACCCCAAGCGCTACAAGATTATCGCCAAGGCGGCCGCCATTTTCCTTCTGTCGATGAAACGCAAGTTCAATATCTTCTGTTGTTACAAGGCCATGAGCCAGCAACAGATCACCGATCAGCATTCCCGTTCTCCGTTCCGTCTGGAAAACCCGCCTGTCCATGCGGGCCTTCAAATCCCAAGCGGTCATTATGGGAAAGGTTCGTTAACGCCCGGTTAGGATATAGAGAAATTTTGTTTGATCTCTAGTAGGAGCCGCATTACCCCCAAAGAGAAGGCCAAATTTATTCCAGCCTGCCCTGAAATCATGTAAAACTACCTGTCTTCAGGAAGGAAGGGATCATGACTCACTATAAAGCACTGCTGTCCGTTTATTCCCATGACAGGGTTGGCCTGATTTCAGAGGTTACCAGCCACCTTTTCGACCGAGGCGTCAATCTGGGCGATACCAGCTTCGCCATTCTTGGCAAAGGCGGCGAATTTACCAGCATTATCCATATTCCTGAGGATCTGCCGTCAGACAATCTCACCGAAGAATTACAGTCCCTCAGCGGCCTTGAAGGGGCGGAAGTCGATATCAAGCGGTTTCGCCTGCCGGAACAGCAAACCCCTCCAACCGTTATCACTCACCGGATAAAGTGCGAAGGAGAGGACCAGCCCGGTTTGCTGGCCCGCTTGTCGGAGGTGTTTATCGATTTTGACGCCAATATCGTCCGACTGAAATCAGACCGGCAGGAAACAATCGGCGGCGCCCGCTTTATCACGCGCTTTTCGGTCAATATTCCAAAAGAGAGAGCGGTTACCTGCCTGGCAGCCCTCAGCAATACAGCCGAAGGACTGGGGCAGGCGCTGAGCTTTGAAGAAAACTGAGAGCCGTCCCTGTTTAAGCTGACCGGACACTCCTCAGGAAGAGCGCAACCTGCTCATTCAGCTCCTGAGACCGATCCGCCAGACTGTTGGACTGTTCCAGCATATGATTGGCGGAAGTACCCGTTTCTTCAGCAGATCGCGTCACGTTGGAGATGTTTCCCGTGACTTCCGTTGTTCCCGATGAGGCTTCCCCGGCGCTGCGGGTAATTTCATCGGTCGAAGCTGACTGCTCTTCAATGGCTGCAGCAATGGCCGCTGAAATTTCATCCATCTGGCCGATTGTATCGGAGATATTCTGGATCGCTTCCACAGATTGCTGGGTCGCTCCTTGAATCCCGCTGATCTGGCTACTGATTTCTTCCGTTGCCCGGGCCGTCTGATTGGCAAGATTTTTCACCTCGGCCGCCACAACGGCAAACCCTTTACCGGCATCGCCGGCGCGCGCCGCTTCAATAGTCGCATTGAGGGCCAGAAGGTTGGTCTGTTCAGCGATATCCGTAATCAAGGCAACCACTTCACCGATCTTCTGGGATGAATCCACCAGGAACTGGATCTGTTCATGGGTCTCACCAGCCTGTTTCACCGCATCACCGGCAACCCGGGTGGACTGAGTGACCTGCTGGCTGATTTCCCGAATGGAACCGGACATTTCCTCAGCCGCAGAGGCCACTGTCTGCACATTGCTGGAGGCAAGCTCCGCGGCGCTCAAGGCACCGGATGTCTCATGGTTGGTTTGTTCCACAGTATTCAGCATCTGTTGGGACGAGCCTTGCATATCCTTTGCCGCATCGGCGACATTGGCTGCAATGGATCCGACGGAGGTTTCAAACTCATCGGCCAGTTTCAGCAACTGAGCCCGGTTTTCTTCAGCCTGGCGCTCCCGTTCAGCCGCAGCTTCCTCTTCCCGCCTCTGGGATTCTTCTGCTTCACGGGCTTCGCGCTCACGCTGTTCCGCTTCGTTTTTCGCAGCTTCCTCTCTCAGACGTTCAGCTTCGATGGCGTTGTCCTTGAAGATATTCATGGCCGTTGCCATTTCACCGATTTCATCTTTGGTATTCGCTGCCGGAATTTCCGCATCCAGCTTGCCGTCCGCCAGTTCATTCATTGCGGTGGTCATCTTGCGGATCGGGTTGGCGATACCGTTACCGATAACGAAAGCCAGTGCTAGGCCGATGATAACAGCGCCCAGAACACAGAAGGCGATAATCAGATACGTATTGGTAACCGCAGATTTACTGGCTTCCAGCCGTTCCGTCATATGGTTTTTTTCAACCTGCCGGAAATCATCCATAACAGCCCGGAATTCCGAGAAATATTTCTGTCCGCGGGCTTCGGCAACCAGATCCGCCATATCATCCATGGTCTTAGCGTCACCGATACTGGCCCGAAGAGCAATATTGGCTTCGGAAACGTTTTTCTTCCAGCCCTGAATGGTCTTAACCGCATCCTGCAGAAGGGCTGTCTGGCTTTCATTGCCTTCAATATGCTTCAGCAGTTTGTCGGTAGCCTTATCGAAATTCTTGCTGCCCTCTTTAAAGGGACCCAGAAAATCATCCCGCCCGGACAACAGATAACCACGCATGCCGGTTTCCATATCAATCGCGGCGATGAGAACTTCTTCAGCCTCTTCAATAATCGAATAGCTTTCAGTGACTTTTTCTTCACTGACAATCATGGTGGCCAGACCGGCCTCTACTTCCTGCTCTGCCGCCAAGGCATCTGCTTTACGATAGTGAACCCGCTCTGTTTCCTTCTGGGAAATGGCGCCCAGCGCGGTACGGAAGCCTTCCAGCTGGTCTCCGGCCGCATTACTGCCGACAAATCCGTTTAGCTGGATGAGGTTTTTCGTGCCGTTATCCACGCCCTCACGCAGGGCAATGGCCGGTTTGACCGCCTTTTCCACCCAGTTATAAATAAACTCATCGGCTTCTTCGACTTTCTTCACATGCTCAGGATCTTCCTCGACGATCATGCCAAGAACTTCCAGCTCGGCGAACATAATATCTTCTGCCCGCTGATACTGTTCTTTGAACTGTTTATCGCCGCCGATCAGGTAACCGCGCAAGGCCGCCTGCATTTCCACGACAAAACCTTCGATACGGGAAATACCGGAAAGAACCGACTGGGTATATTCAACAGCGGATGCTGTTTCCTTCACCACATTAAATTTCTGATTCACCGCATCCTTGGCTTCCTTGAAATCCTTGTTTCTCTGATCAAGGGTTTTATGCTCATTCGCAATGAACTCATTGATCTGATTACGAAATTTCTCGAAAAACACTTTGCCTTTAGCCTGACCAACCAGTTTGGCCATATCATTCATGGTCGGTGCATCACCGATCTGACGGCGCAGTTCGATAGACGGCTCGGTAACGTCACGCTGCCAGTCACGAAGGATCTGCTCAGCTTTTTCCAGCCGCGCCAGTTGCTCCGGCTGATCAGCCTCTGTGCGTTTTAGGTTTTCAAGAAGACGGTAGGTTTCCTTTTCTCCCTTTTTATAGGGTTCAAGGAAACTTTCCCGGCCGGCCAGCAGATAACCCCGCATGCCGGTTTCCATATTAACTGCTGATGCCACAATCGCCAGAGCCTGGGTTTCAACTTCTCGGGATTTATCCAGCTTTTCATTGGTTGATACCATGGTGTTGATGTCGACAACCGCGACAACACCCAGAACCAGCAGCAATACCAGCGGCAGGCAAATACCCGTCAGGATCTTGCTTTTCGTTTTCATATTGGAAAATCTGGACATAATAAGGTTGGAAACGGCATCTGTGCCCGGCATTTTCGCCATGCGGTTTTTTCCCATGGTACTTCTACTTCCCTTTTTCCCCATCCGGATGCGGTGATATCCGGATCTGTCGGATTGCTGGCTGGACCTGCCCCCTGTGGCAAGATCCACACCCCCATTTAAAAATTAACCACTATTCTGGGAGGAAATAATTAACATGAGCTTAAGCGTATTGGTTTTACAACTTTAGGTATTTTTTTCATTTATAATCAATATGTTATAAAGAAAAATAGACTATACAAAAGGAGTAAGATTGCTGTTTTTTTATTCCATTGCTATGGTGCAGGACGGATTGATAAACAACAATAAGGACCGGTTAAATCCGACGGGCGGTAAACGGATCATTTTCGTTCCGCACACGAAATAATAAAGCCGGCCAAACAGGAATGACGCCATGACAGACTTTACAACCCTCACCTATGCCGTGACGGACGGGATTGCAGAAATCACGCTGGATCGCCCGCCTGCCAATCTGATCGACTATGAACTGACTTATGATTATCTCAGGGCTCTTGATACGGCTGATCAGGATCCGGATGTCAAAGTCATCATCCTGAACGGTAAAGGAAAAGGCTTGTCCGGCGGCGTAGACCTGAAGTTTCTGGAAAACTTCGGTCCGACGGAAATGAAGGACTTTCTAAGCTTGTTCTACATCAAAACCGTCGAACGGGTTCGCGCATTGAATAAACCGATTATTTGCGCCGTGCATGGCTATGCCCGGGAAGGCGCTTGCACCCTGGCTTTCGCCTGTGACATGGTGCTTGCCTCAGATGATGCTGATTTCGGCTATCCGGGCGTTCCCAATCTGGCGGCACCGCCCGGCATGCATGTCTGGCACTTGCAAAAACTGATCGGACGCATGAAAGCCGCGGAACTGATTCTCACCGGCGAAGCCATGCCTGCCGCCGAAGCCGACAGACTCGGCCTGATTACCCGGATGGTCAAACGGGATGACCTTCGGAAGGAGAGTTTTAAACTCGCGGCCAAAATGGCTGCCCTGTCACCTGTCGGTCTGAAAGCCGCCCGGGAGCTCATGTATCGGGTTGAGGATATGAGCTTCAAGGAAGTGCCGCCCACCGCCCTGGACGCCATGGCCGTCGCTTTTGCGTCGGAAGACAGTCAGGAAGCCCGCCGCGCCTTTAATGAAAAGAGAAAACCGGTCTGGAAAGGCCGGTAAAAATCCACAACAGCCCCACAAGCATCTGAGCGGGTCTTATGGCCGGACAAGTGTCCAGCCGTCTTCATGCAGTTCGATCAGGGCAACAACGCCTGCCGGGACGATTTCATAATCACCGATAAGGGGCGGGCGCTCGCCTTCCGAGCGGGCCATGCTGTCCATCGTATTACCGCAGGCGATAAACTCCACATTGAACATGCTTTTTCCAAAGGATTTTACCCGCTTGCCGACCGGGGACGTATCGGCCCGCAGCATGTGAAGGCCGGCATTAATGGCGATGATCTTGATCTCCACCTCTTCCCCGATACCGCTGTAATGCCTGGATACATTCGCCGCCACATTCAGGACTGAAGTCATCTTGTCCGGATCATTATCACTGATCTGCAAAGCCAGGCGGTGAATTCCGTCCTCTTCTTCATCTGCAGCAGAAGCAAGGTCAAGCCAGGAAGTCATAAACAATGCCGACACCAGAATAGCCATCGTGAACCGTTTTAAGATCATCCGAACCTCCTTCACTTTTCCGCTGATCTTCCGAGGACTATAACAAAAGGCCGGGCTCCAATAACAGATCTCATTCTGCTACCAGCGCCCGGCCTTCCCCAGAGAAAGATAAATCAGTTTTCGCTGTCCGGTGTCACATCCAGCACCCGGGCGCGTTTGAGAATTTTTACATCAGCCTTGCAGTTGGTCATGCAGGGCTCTTTTCCGGCTGCTCTGACCACATCGGGACGGACATCATCCACAAAATTCTTTTCATTGGGCAATTTGAAAGAAGTGAAATTTTCCCGGCTCAAGCGACCTTCCTCGTCCATCATATCATTGAGATAGAGAAGGTAAGCGACGATCGCATAGGTCTCGTCCGCCGACAATGTCTGCGCCTCACCGAAGGGCATGGCTCGTCGGATATAA